>CANRII010000055.1 GCA_947630685.1 uncultured Ruminiclostridium sp.
GGTATCTTTCAGCGAAAACGTTACCGCCCTCACCTGCCCCGACGAGATACCGCTCAGAAAGATAGAGCTTGTCCGCAAAGGCGGCGGAAAGCTGGATAATTCCAATCCGCAATGCGAAGTAAGCGCGGTGCTGCTGCCCGAAAACGCAAGCTATTCCGACCTGGAATGGAGCGTAGTTACAAACAGCGGTATCAATACAAATCTCGGCACGGTCGCCTTCGACGGCAAAAAAGCCGTAGTTTCCGGAGTAGGCGACGGCTCGTTCAGGCTGCGCTGCTGCTGCAAAAACGGCAGAGAACAGCCCGAGATATTCTCCGAGCTGGAATTTACCGCGGAGGGCTTCGGTCAGCCCTGCGCCGATCCGTACAGCTTTATCTCCGGCTGTCTTTACAACGACAGCTTAAAGCCGATGGACGAGGTACAGCGCGGCGGTATCAATATCAAAAAGGACAGCAACATCGTCGGATTTACCAAGGTGGATTTCGGAAAGTACGGCGGCAGGGAATTTTCGGTAAGTATCATCAACTGGCATTCCGACGCGCCGTTTGGGTTCAGACTGTGGAGCAAAAAGCCGCAGGAGGAGGGCTCGCGCTGTCTGGGCAGCTTTACCTATCAGGCAAATTTCGTATGGCAGACGTATATCGAAAATACCTACACGTTAGACGAGCCTATCACCGGGCAGCAGGATATTTATTTTGAATTTGACAAGACCGATCTCAGGATAGACCTCGGCGGATTCAGATTCACTCCGATAATAAAGGCGTATCAAAAAATAAACGCCGCCGACTGCGACGAGCTGCACGGCGATACCTTTAAGGTGTGCGACGGCTCGGTAAACGGTATAGGCAACAACGTGTTTATAGATTTCGAGGAAATGGATTTCACGCTCGGCGCTTCTGAGATAATGATAACCGGCAGGACCCGCCACGATAACGATTCGATACATGTGCATTTTGAAACGGACGTAAGCGGAGCAGTCCAGGAGATAGTGGAATTTCCCTACAGTGAGCAGTCGACGACCGTCGTTTGCAAGCTGCCCGATATCAGAGGTAAAGGCAAGGTTCGATTCGGATTTCTTCCCGGCTGCGATTTTGATTTTGATAATTTCGAGATAAAACCTAAAGATTAAAAAAAATAACAGCAGACGATAAAACGTCTGCTGTTATTTTATGAAAAGCAATTATCAGTTTTTCTTTTCACCTGCGAGGAATTTGTAAACGATAGCCGCAAGCGCGCCGCCGATGAGCGGAGCTACGATAAATACCCATACGTTAGCGAGAGCGTCGCCGCCTACGAACAAAGCGGGACCGAAGCTGCGCGCGGGGTTTACCGAAGTGCCGGTAAGACCGATACCTATAAGGTGTACCAGCGTCAGCGAAAGACCTATTACCAGACCGGTAACGGCGGTGTTCTCCGTCTTAGAGGTAACTCCGAGTATCGCGATAACGAATATGAAGGTGAGTATTACCTCGATGATGATGGACATTAATATGTCGCCTTTGAAAAGCGCATTTGCGCCGAGCCCGGAATCCACGCCGAGTATGCCCATTAAAGCGGCCGCGCCGGCAATAGCGCCGAGGAACTGCGCAATAACATAGCCGCAGAAATCGGTGACCGACATTTTACCGCTGATAAGCATAGCGAGCGAAACCGCCGGATTGATGTGGCAGCCGGAAATGTTGCCTATCGAATATGCCATAGCGACGATTACAAGACCGAACGCAAGCGCGGTAGCGACATAACCGCCGGTCACGTCGCAGCCGATGTTCGCGGCAACTCCGCAGGCAACGAACACCAGTACGAACGTACCGATAAATTCCGCAATATACTTTTTGATAGCTTCCATAGTGTGACCTCCTATATACTGATATCCCGTAAGGGATGTACTTATCATTATACTAGCATATTCTAATAAAAATGTCAACGGTAATATGTAAATTTTGGGACGCTGAAACTCCCCATCACGTCACTTATACAGCTTGCCTTAAAAACCGGCGCTTTAGTAGCCTGCCGCTTTTTAACGGATAGTGCAGTTTCCCCCTTACAAGCTTTCAAAATTTATCCACAGCTTCCTCCCCTACGCCTCCGTTTTCATTTCCCGCTGCCGCGGGAAATCCCGCCCACCCACCCCATTTTTTCCGTACTCCCACCCTTTTCACCTCAACTCAAAGCCTCCCGCACTATTGCACGGGAGGCTTTGATTTATGGAGATAATAAGTCGTTACTTTTTAATACACAGTACCGAAAATACCGTCTTGCGCTGAATGTCGGTGAGCGGCTGCAGCAGGCCTTTTTCCAGCAGCTTTTCCACCGTTCTCGGTATAAGAGTAGGATTTGAGAGCGAGGCTCGGCATTGCTGTATAAGCAGCGGGTGGATATGCTCGGGATAAAAAGGTTTAAGCATTTCAAAACGCTCTGTATCAAGCCGCTTTGCATATTCCTTTAGCTCATCCGATACCGAAATATGCTTGTCGGCGGTAAAGCGCAGCGACTGTTTTACCGAATCAAGGTCGGTTTTCAGTATCGCGGGTATCACCTTTCCGTCGTGCAGGTAGCTCTTGTCGCAAAGCCGCTTGTACTCCTCGGCGGAAAGGCTGTCGCGTCCGCCGCAGATGTATCTTACAAGCGCCGCCCAATCGGAGGACATATTATCCATCCAGCCGCCGCTGCGGTCGGAATATTTGCAGTCTACCGACACGCTTTCAAAAGGTATCCCGGTTTTAAGATCAGCGTCGCTTATACCCTCGTCCGACCGCGTCATGATTCCGCAGACCCAGTATGGGAAAGGCTTTTCTTCTACGGCTGAATCATCGGTAACACCCGCAAACGCGATAAATTTTCCTCCGTCGGGGCGCTCTACGCTGAGATCCTGCCATTCAATTTCGGAAAAACCTAACGTTTCTATCGCCGCCATAAGGCAATTGTATTTAAGATAATTAAGGTCGTTGTCGTGGCAGGAAAGTCCCCAATGGTCGGGATCAGCTTCAAATTCTCTGAAAACGTCGGGAAAAAACTTCTCACAAAGGATATCCGCCGCTTTCTCAAATAACGGTTCAAGATCAACAGCGGCTCTGTGGTCGGTTATCATCATGTTTGTACGGAATTTGGGATTCTTTGAATTATCCGTGCGGTCGATGTAGCCGTATTCCACCAGCTTAGCAAGATTGTCCGCGACATATACCTGCGGCACGCCTACCGCCCGCGCTATTTCTTCCAAAGTTTTGGGCTGCCAATAGCAAGACCACGCTATGTTTTGTTTCAGCCTTGTGTCAAACATATCGTTTGTATCGCCGGTCGAGCCGGGAGTGCCGCTGTGACCCATGCCTATGAATCTTATCGGGTCAAGCTCTAAATTTTGTTCGTTGATGTTCATATTGATACCTGCCTTTAATTTACTTCGTGCGTCGGACAAGTGCCATTTTACCGTACCGCAGGAAATATTCATCCGCTTTGCTATCTCAGCCGCCGTTAAGTTTTCGTAATAATGTAAATAAATAACGCGGCGCTGCCGGTCGGAAAGGTAGCCTATCTCGCGGCGGAGCAGCTGCGCCATGCCGTCGTCCTCCGGCTCGGGCTCGGCGGCGATGTTCATGCCGTCTATACTTGTAAACCGTCTGCCGTCGGCAAGCTGTGCGGCGTACCTTGCCCATACGTTTTGCGCTATGCGGTAAACGTATCCGTCAAGATTCGCGATATCGTCCTTTTTCAAAAAGGCGCGGTAAACCTCGTAAACAATATCCGATGCAAGCTCCTGCGCCCGGTCGATATTTCGCGTTTTTTCAAGGGCAAAACCGAATATTTTATCCCTGTAGCGGAATATGTACTTGTCTGCTGTCTGCTTTTCCATTATGAATGCCTCCGGAAGCGTTCTCGCATATATAGTTATTGCTTTTTCAAAAAGGTTGGGTAAATCAATATAAATTCTCCCGATTTTTCAAAAAAAGTCTTGACAAACGCAAAAAAAGAGTATATAATATTATCGTTATCTGGGTGTGGCGCAGATTGGTAGCGCGCTACCTTGGGGTGGTAGAGGCCGCAGGTTCAAATCCTGTCACTCAGACCAGCTAAAAACCGCTTGACAAAGCCATTTACGGCAGTTGGGCGGTTTTTGCTTTTATGGGTGAAAATTCGGCATAGTGCGCCATTAGTGCGCCATTTCATTAAACGACGCTTAATATTATTAAACGATTTTAGAAAGCGCTTTGAGGCTTAGGAGCGGGTGCGCCTTTTCCTAAACCCGTCAACGGTTTTATTTTGTCGCTCGCCCATTATACCGCAAGCGTGATATTAAGCCCGTATGTGAGATTATATGCCGCTCCGCCTGTTATTCCCTTAAAGCTACTCTGCACCTCTTTGCCTTTGTCTAACAGCGGAGCAACTGCAGCGGCAAGCTCCCGGTTAAGATAACCTATAACCGCCGAGCCTTTGCCTCTTACTTTTGCTATGATCTGCACGGCGTTAAGGTCGAACCGGTTTAAGCGATCACGCTTAAGCTGTACCGTGATATTATCGGCAGTGTACCGGGTGAGCCTTTCAAGCAGCACTTGCCGCTTGCCAAACGTCACGCCGACCGCTTTGGTCTCTATCCCCCGGAGCTTAACGGTGATCCACGCCCGCCGCATTGCCTCAGACCGCCAACGCCTAATTTTACAAGGTGGTTTGCTATCGTCATTACCTTTGATTTCATCACAGTATACTATCCTTTCTTGCGTGTTCGAGCTTTCGCCTTCGACCTTAATATAATTATAATATCTTACGGTAGATAAATCAATCGGTAAATTATACAATCTTACGGTAGATTTTTTGTATAATCTTACGGTAGATTTTTTCTTAAAAAATGTTATAATATAATGGGAGGGGGTGAGCCCGTGGGCGACAATTCAAAATATACAGATTATAAACGTGAGTTTAATATGCTAAATTATGACCGAATAGAATTAACGGTAAAAAAAGGCACAAAAACAGCGTTAAAGCAAGCGGCGAGCGGCAAGGGCGAGAGTATCAACAGCTATATTAAAAACGCCGTACAAGAGCAATACAAACAAGATACCGGGAAAGAAATAGAGCTTTGAAGAATAAAAGGAGCTGATCGGCAATAAATGAATATCACATATTCAAAGCAAGCGGTAAAAGCAATTGAAAGAATGGACAGACCTACAAAGCAACGAATCAAAGCGGCCGTCGAGGGTTTGCCCGGCGGAGACGTTAAGCCTCTTCAAGGCAGCAAGGGAAGTTATAGGCTGCGAGTAGGAAATTGGCGCATATTATTTTCATATCCTGAAAAGGATATAATATTGATAGAAAAAATAGCACCGCGAGGTGAAATATATAAGGGGGTTTGAATATGTCACCTATCAGAAATAAGCTTGTCGATGTAATAGACAGCCTGCCGGAGCAGGAGCAATTTTTGCTTTTTGAGATAGCAAAAAGATTTTTGCCGGACGACATTGCGACCGAGGACGACTTAAAAGCAATAGCTACGGCACGTAAGGAATACGAGCAGGGCGCGACCTTAGACCACAATAAAATCAATTGGGATTAGCGGCAACGCACAAAGCTAATATAAAGCGTTTTAAGAGGGTGCAGGGCTTTAAGCAAATTATCCGACTTAATCCGTGCAAGCTCTTAAATCGCACGTCAGCCCTCTATTTTTGCATATTATCAAACAAGCGGCAAGCATTAAGCTCTTGCCGCTATTTTTTATTTTCCCATTTTGGGAATATTTTATTTACAGATGGGGGCGTCCGATGTCACGAGAGGGTCAGCGCTAAGACCGACCCCCAGGGGGGATTATTCCTAAAAGAACCGCAAGAAATTGCCTTGTATCCGCTTCTCTAATCGCTGTCCAAAATTCGGACGATGATATTTAGATTTGTTCAAGTTTATTCAAAATTTTTCAGCATTTTTCAGCATTGCCGTTATTTTTTATTTGAATTTTTGAACAAATTTGAACAGAATACAGAATTAGGAAGTATGTGTGCTAAATTCAAATATAGCAATATGTACAAAATATAATTAAAAAGTATGTGCATATTTTATTTAACAATCTCTTGACTTTTGTTTGTGGGTACGCTATAATTAGATTGTACCCACAGAGAGGAGGCGGAGATAATGGGTATAAAAAAAGGTACAAAACTGACAGACAATCCCAAGAACACAACTTTTAAGGTAAGGCTTGACGAAAAGACCGCCGAAAAATTAGACGTAGTATCTCGGAAAACTAATAAAACAAAATCCGAGGTTATACGAAAAGGAATTACTGAACAGTATAACGCCTTAGAAAAGAAATAAGACGCTGCCCCACATTTGACAAGCGAGCAACGTCTTACCAAAACAACCCAAAGAGGATTGCTAAATATATTATAGCATATCCTCTTTGGGAAATCAAGAGTTTTTAGGAGGATTTTAATGTTTATTGAACTTGAAGAAATCAACGACGATCTTAAAGGGCTTTCCTGCATATCTTTTGCATTGGCTGAACAAGCCGATACCAGTTCAGTCAATGCGGACGCTTTGCTGTTCATTGCAAAGTCTATCTGTAATGTGCAACAGAGGAGCGAGGCAATATTCAATGAGTATCGTGCTGAGAAAAGTTAATTTCAATTCTTATTCATAATTGAGGCAATACTTACCCCACGCCGCAACGCTTGACGCTGCGGTGTGTTTATTTCTCACACAATGCAACGCAATATTTGCCAAACAAAGGACCGGACAGCTCTGCGCCGCGCTGATTGCCGCTACAACGCAATATTTATTCTGCAACGCAGCGAGCGGCAATGCAACGCAATATTTGCCAAACAACGCACCGGACAGCTCTGCGCCGCGCTGATTGCCGCTACAACGCAATATTTATTCTGCAACGCACTGAGTGGCAATGTAACGCAATATTCGCCAAACAAAGCACCGGATAGCCCTGCACCGCAATGCTTTACCGGGCACCGCAATTCTTGCCGCTACAACGCAATATTTACCCTGCAACGCAGCGAGCGGCAATGCAACGCAATATTTGCCAAACAAAGCACCGGGCAGCCCTGCGCCGCAATTCTTGCCGCTACAACGCAATATTTATCCTGCAACGCAGCGAGCAGCAAAAGAAAAATTGAAATCGATTGCAAAAAATCTGTCGTCCAACTCCGGAGATTTTATATACCTTTTCCGGAAGTTAGGACAAGCTTTAATTGCTTGCCCTTGTTTTATTCCTTGCCGGCTGCGCTCAGACCGGAATAATTCATTATTGAGTCTATTTCTTTCATATTTTGCTTAAGCTTTTCCCTGCGCCTATCGCTCCCGACAAGCTTATATATTATGCTGTTCTCGTATATCCTGCTATAAATTCGCTCCGTTGCAATATCGGACGGGTTGCTTAACTCGGTGGGCGTTATATTTGAAGTGATTATAAGCGGCTTTTCGCTCCTACTCCTCGCGTCGATAACATTAAAGATTATTTCCCGAATATAATCGGTATTTCTCTCTGACGTCAAATCATCTAATACTAACAGATCGCACCCGCTCAACTCGTCATATATCGCCTCTTTGTCGGTTGTTTTCAACAGCTCTCGCGCTATTGCCGCTATAGTGGTAAATTTTGCGCTGTATTCCTTGTCTATTACCCTATTGCATATACAAGCGGCAAAAAAGCTCTTGCCCGTTCCACAATTTCCACTTATAAAAAGCCATTTGCTATTTTGATTGAATAATTCGGCATAGTTGGCGAAAAATCGCGAGGCTTCCGCGTTGTTTCTGTCGTCCTTGTCAAAGGTTGAATTTCGCCCTTTTTTATCCTTAAATGCCCTCGTTCTCATTTTGTCAATAAGCAATGCGCGCCTTTTGCGCTCGTCATTCTCCTGCTTTTGCCGCTCGCGCTGCTGTTCGCATTCGCAAACACACCTTACTTTGCGCTCCTGATCTGAGAAATTAACACGAGTCTCTTTGGGCGTGTGGCACTTTCCGCAATATAAAAGCCCGTCGGCGGAGTTTATATAATCCCCCTCTTTTTGTGGGATAGCAGCCGCCGCTTTAACCTGCAGCGTGTCTATTATCCCCTCAACTTTAGTGTTTGTCATTTCTTACTCCCAAAATCCCGGAGCGTTGTAATCAGCCTTAGCCGATACCTTTACTCCGTCCTTTTTTATCCAGTTGCGCAAGGTAAGATTATAGTCCTTGTACCTTTTCCCTGTTTGCTGTATATACTCATCGCAGCGCTTGATATATTCCGCTGTCGTTTGGTCTCCGAACTCCTCTATCAGCTTGTTATATTGTTCCTCACTAAGCCTTATATGCCGATATTCTCCATATTTTTTAAGTATTGGCTTATTAGGCGTGGGAGAGGGTGAACTTCTAACCTCCCCTATATCTACACTATCCTTATCTATACTATCCTTATCTATACTAATCTGGGTAGGCAAATGGTTGTCACTTGGTAGGCAGTTGGTAGGCAAGTGGTTGCCACTTGGTAGGCAGTTGGTAGGCAAGTGGTTGCCACTTGGTAGACAGTCCTCTGTAGAATTGTCAAACGGCAAGACCTCATTGCCTTTTAAGCGATACATATCATCTTTCCCAATACTAAGCCGTTCCTTTTCGTCTTGGTGTATTGTTTCCTTAAATCTGTCGGGGCGTATATAATTATTTATTTTCCAGTGAGTAATTACTATAACCCCGCTATCAAACGGGATAATATACCCTTTTGCCGCTAAAAGCTTAAGATCGTCGTTATTTGCCGCGCAAATACGCATGATCGAGCGCGGGGAGCTTACAAAGCCCTCATCATCTGCCCTCATTCCGAGGTGAAAATATAATAGCTGCGAAGTAGTCGGCATATCCATAAACAGATCAGTATCTATTATAGACTTTGAAAACATACGTTTTTCAGCCATTTGACCGCCCCCTTATCGCTCTAACGCCTCCCACTTGTCCGTCCTGCGTCACCGTAGAAGTGTTAAGATACTCCGCAAACTTATTGACGTTAACTAAAAAGCGCTTTCCCGCTCTTACTGCTACTATCTCCCCGCTTGCGACTTTTGCCCTTACAAAGTGGACAGGCAGCCCGAAAAGCTCCGCCGTCCTCTTTATTGTTTCCATTCGGGGGATTGCCAAAACCTCGCACCCCGACGCTCCGGTAAATCTGTCCGGCTGCGTGTGAAATTCTTTCATTAAGTATTCCTCCCTTGACAAAGCCCCGATGATATAGTAAAATATATTCGAGGCTTTTATCTGAACGTTTGTTTTAAGCCTTTTGCCGCTTGGTGTATCGCACTACATCAGGCGGCTTTCTTATTTAGCGTCGCTCGCCGCTTGCCGCTTGCATTTCTGCGGCTTTTTTGAGCCAGAACCGGCGATTATGTTCTTTTACTGCGGCTTTATGCTCTTTTCTCCATTGTCGCTGATAATTACGCCTTGCTAATATTGCCGCTCGTTCTTCGTCGGACAATACTGTAATGTCAATTTTTTTCATAGATCCGTTTTTCCTTTCTGTAAAAAATTATTTTCTTTTCTATTGACAAGTCAACAATTACTTGCTATAATTATTATAGCAGAAAGCGAAAAGAAATGTCAATAGTTTTTTGCGTAAAAATTTAATGTAAATCAAAAATTTACAAAAAGGGGCTTTTGTAATGGATATTAAAGTATTAGATACCGCCGAAAAAGCTAACTCTGTATTTGCGATCAAGCTTAGAAAGCTTTTCGATGAGAGCGGCAAAACGCACGTAAGCCTTGCAAGGCATATAGACGAGGTCAGCGGAGAAAGTATTACCCGGCAAGCGGTAGGACAATGGTGCAACGGCAAAACTTGCCCAAGCCTTAAAATAGTGCCGATAATTGCGGATTTTTTCGGCGTTACAACTGATTACTTGCTGACCGATACGGAAATAAAGACCGCTGACACCGATATAAAAGCAATATGTGAATATACGGGGCTAACAGAAAAAGCGGTGACTGCTTTTAAGGTTGCTCTTATAAGAGATCCCCAAATATTGAAAACTGTAAATTTTCTTTTAGAAGATCTTGCCGAGCTTAAAAATTTGCGCCCACATAAAACTGCCCTTATTTGTGATATAAATAATTATTTTGTATCAAATTATCAAGATAAAGGCATATTCCTTTCAGTAAATGGAAACGGCGTAATTGTTGAAGATATGACCGACGAGGGCAAGGCTGAAAATTTAATTATACCTTTTGACGACGCTTTTAAATTTTTAGAAGAAATGCGATTAAGAGCCGTAACGGATGCGCTTAAAGAGAAATGGGAATTATACCAAAAATACAAATACAATTATAAGCAAACGAAAAAAGAGCCCTCTATTTAACCCGACAAAAAATAACAGACAGGAGGCTTAATTATGGCGAGCATAACGGCGCGAAAGGATAAAGCAGGGAACATAATAAGCTACACTATACGAATATACCGAGGCTACTCGGCGGACGGTAAGCGGATTAAGCCTTATACTATGACCTATAAGCCCGCTAAGAACGCCACAGCAAAACAAATTGAGAGAGAGCTTAAGCGGCAAGCGGTATTATTTGAGCAGCAATGCAGGAGCGGGCATATTGCCAACGACTCAATGAAATTTGAAACCTTTTGCGAGCTTTATCTTGACATAGCTAAGCAGGCTCTTGCCGCTACAACGTTTGAATTTTATAAGACGCAGATAAACGAGTATATTATTCCGGCTCTCGGACATCTCAAGCTTAAGGATATAACTCCCTCCCACATACAGCAGTATATACAGCAGCTTGCCGCTTTGCCTAAAAGGACGGGCGGACACGACTTAAACGATGGGACTATTTCAGCGGCAACGGTGCGCCGCTATCTGACGGTTTTACAGTCTGTTTTTAAGCAGGCGGTAAAGCTCGGAGCTATTGCCGATAATCCCGCCAAAGCCGAAAAGCTGACGATACCCAAGCAGTCAAAGCCGCCTATTACAGTATTTACAAGGCAAGAAGCGGCAAAAATGCTCGCCTGTCTTGAAAGTGAGCCGCTCGAATTTCAGACGCTTATACAGCTTGCTATTATTACCGGGGCGCGTCGGGGCGAGCTGGTCGCTCTTAAATTCTCCGACGTTGATTTTGATAATTATAAGATAAATATACAGCGCTCGGCGGTAAAGATCAAGGGACAGAAAACAACGACTAAACCGCCTAAGGATTACGAAAGCCGAACAGTAACTATAAACGCCGTATGCGTACAACTCTTAAAGCTTTTAAGGGAGGAGCAGCGGCAAACCGCCCAACGGCTCGGCACACAATGGCTAAATAAAGAGGGGTGGGTATTTACTACTTGGAACGGTGAAATAATGAACCCACAGACACCGACAAAACAATTCAGCAAATTTTTACAGCGCCACGAGCTTACACACCGCAAATTTCACTCCCTGCGGCACACATCGGCAACGCTGCTTATATATGGTGGCATAAACATTAAGCAGGTTCAAACCCGTCTCGGACACGGCGACATTGAAACAACAAATAAATATCTTCATTATATAGCCGAAATGGACGCAGAGGCTACAAAGGTACTTGATAACCTGCTCAGCGTACCAAATAAAGGCTAAGCGGCAAAATTCAAATATTTTTGCTTGTCCGGATTTCGGACGCACAAACTTAAAAAATAACGGCGTTTTTTAGTGCGCCATTAGTGCGCCATTTTTACGAAAAGACGCTAAAAACTATTGAATTACATAAAATGTAAAGTTGCGATATCCCGTATTATAAAGGGATTTATTGAACGTTATTAAATGCAATTAAAAGGTTTGTCTGTCTTTGGGGTGGTAGAGGCCGCAGGTTCAAATCCTGTCACTCAGACCAAAAAGCATAGAAAGTCCTGTAAGCTGTTTTGTAGAGCGAATTTGCAGGGCTTTTTATTTTTGCTTTCTTATCGCCGGATCGTTGAGGCGGGTATATATTGCAAGTGTCCGATCATAAGTAAAACGTTTATAACATTGTATCATAAATTTGCCCGCGCTGCAACCGAAAGCTGACAAGTAGGAGGCAATTTATAACATTATAAATACAAATACGGAAATTCGTTGATAAAATATGTACCGAAAACGACCCGTTAGATGTGCTATTATTATAACGGAGCGAAGAACGGCGGCTGCGATTGACAAGCATATGTAAATATGATAGAATAAAAATGAAAGAAGGTAATAATATATGTCAGTATGGAGACTTCAAACAAACACCAAAGAAGCTCAGGACGCAGGTTATTGTGCAGATGATTGCGCAGATTATTGTATAAAGAACAATGTTGCCGCACTCGGCTTTGAAAAAAATGTCGCTGCGCTCGGCTTTGAAAAATATGAATTACTTACCAAAGTGAATTCCTCCGTAAATGCGCTTGCGAAAAAAATACAACCCAACGATTTGATTTGGATGCGGCGCGGTGGCAAATACTATCTGGCTCGGATCACAAACAAATCTTACTGGAAATATGACAACAGTAAAAAAGCAAAATTGCTTGGCGTCTTCAATCAGCGAACCGACGTAAAATGGATAGAAATCGGAGATGAAAGCGACGTGCCGGGCGCTTTAACGACGGCTTTTATTCGCGGTCATGCAATGCAACAAATAAAAAAACCGGGGATTTCTGAATACAGTAAATTGATTTATGATAAAAAAGCCAAAGATGATTTCAGATATAACAGCACGATCGAGTGGAGTGAAGAAAATTTTTATTCATTGATATCCCCAAGCGACTGTGAGGATCTGTTATACATTTATTCATATAAAGAAAGTAATTACCGTTACGTCTGCATTCCCTCCACAAACAAGATAGCGACACAGAAATATGAGTTTGTCGCCATTGACAGAGAAACAGGAAAGCATATTTATTATCAGGCAAAAAACGGAAACATAGACTTAAACGCGGATGATTACTATAAACTGATTGAAAATTCGGATTCGGACGAGGTTTATCTGCTGACAACAGAGGGCAACGTTATCAATGCGGAAAAACATGAGCGAATACATGTTGTTGGGGCTACAAAGCTTTTCAATTTCTGCTGTGATGACAAGAATAAAAATATTATCCCGGCTAAAATAAGATGCTGGATAGAATTTGCCGGCGGATACAACGTCCAAAGCGAAAAATAAATTTATCAAAATATTTGAATATATAACAAAACGCCTTTCGGACAGCGATCCGAAAGGCGTTTTGTTTGCTGTTTACCAATTCGTTACCTCAACAAAGTCAAAATTTGCGACGATCTCTACCCGCTGATCGTTCCCGCATTCGTCACAGTAAAAGCTCGTTGTGAGATTGCCTCTTGCCTGACCGCTGCTGTTTGACACATACCCGCAGGATTCACATTTCTTATGAAATTGACAGGAAACAGGAAACCCGTTTTCGTCATATTCCGTATCGTAAATAACGGCGCCCTCCACCGCTTCAAAAGAAACGATAACGCGTTCCTGATATGTTTCGTTTTCATCTTGAGGCGGCTGAAAATCTGTTTCATCGACGCTTGGGATCACCTCATTCACGCTTTGCTGTTCGGCTATACTTTTAGAAGAAGCGGCAGACGAGGTTGTATCGTCATTTTTCGGTTCGGAATTTTCGCAGGCTGTCATCAAGACAAGTATCGAGCATACAAGACCTGCAACACACGTTCTTTTTTTCATAACAATTACCTTCCTTTAACTGTTTAATTTTGGTATTCGGACACAAAAATCTTTCTTGCGCCCCCCAAAAAGCATCGTTGTGCTTTATTTACAGTATACTACAAGTAATGTACCGTTTTCGGTGCTTTTCTTGTTGTATACTGAACCTAAAGCAAAGGGGGTCCTTTTATGAACGCCAAAAACATAAAAGAAATATTGATTTCCTATCTGAAAGCAACTAATCATGAGATGCGGATCTATCAGGAAAAAAGCATTGGCAGCTCGATTTGTGATCTTATGACGGTTACCGATGAATTGACCGGTTACGAAATCAAAAGCGACGGCGATAATTATCAGCGTTTGGATGCTCAGATCAAGGCATACGACAAGTTTTTTGACAGGAATTATATCGTTGTCGGTCATCGGCATATTGCGTCGGTGGCCGATAAAGTCCCGACATACTGGGGCATCATCTTTGTAAAACAAGACAATATAGAAATATACCGCCCGGCAAGATCAAACAGCTCCGTATCCCGCAGGGCGCAGCTTTCGGTGCTGTGGAAATTAGAGTTGAAAAACATTCTCATGAAAAATGATATGCCGTTGTACGCCCAAAGGGAAAAGGGATACATTTCCGACCGCATAGCGGAAACGGTCGATGATAAAACGCTCGGTCTGCAAATCGCTTATGAGCTTTTGCACAGAGATTATTCCGTTTATGATGCAAACGATTATTCGATCTATTTACAAGGGACGACCGCCGAGCTTCCGGCGCGAGAGCTGGTGGACATGCTTTCGGAAAATGATCTTTCTGATTTTACCCTTGATAAATGGATCGAGATTTACAAACAGGCACGAGAAGTGCGTGAACAAAAGGAAATGCTGTTCGTGGAGAAGCCGAAAGAACCGCGCACTCCGCATAAGGTCCCCTATACCGATATTGAGGTGTCACTCGGCGCTCCCTGGATCAGCGTAAACATTATCAACGAATTTATCGCACATATTCTCGGATATACGACCACATCGGAATTTTGCAAATACGAGCCGATCACCGGGAATTGGTACATTGAGGATAAGCGTTCTTACAATCACTATAACCGAAACACGAACGCAACCGTTAAATACGGAACGGAACGTTATAACGCGCTTTATATAATAGAAGCATCGCTCAACCTCCGCGAGATCCGTCTGTGTGACAGCGACAGAAATTATGATGAAGCCGAAACTATTACCGCATTGGAAAAGCAGAAGAAGATCGAGCAGGAATTCAAAGACTGGATCTGGCTGGATGAGGATCGGCGCTGGGAGGTCGAAGAAGCCTATAACAAAATGTTCGGCGGATATAAGGCGCAAAGCTATGACGGAAGCAAGCTGAAATTCGAGGATATGAGCGAACAATTCGAGTTATATCCTTATCAAAAGGACGCCGTGCAAAAGATATTGGATTCCAAAAACACACTGCTTGCCTTTGACGTCGGCGCCGGCAAGACCTTTATCATGATCGCCGCAGCGATGAAAATGCGCCGGGACGGCATTTCCCGCCGAAATATGTTTGTTGTGCCAAACCATATAGTGGGGCAATGGGAAAAGATCTTCACCGATCTGTACCCAAAGGCCAAGGTGCTTGCTATCGAACCTAAATCCTTCAAGCCGGAGATGCGTCAAAAGGCGTTGCGGCAAATCAAGGAGGGCGACTACGACGGCATTATCATCGCCTACAGCTGCTTTGAAATGATCCCGCTTTCCGACAACACGGTGCTTGATAACATGAATACACAATTGCAAGCAATTGAACAGGCAATTTATGAGCTTCGCACCAGCAGAAGCTATGATCGCTGGCGCCAAAATACGCTGGAAAAAGAAAAAAAGCGGATCGTACAGCTGACAAATGATTTTCTAAGCAGCATGAACTATACCGTCAAAGAAGATGTGACCTTTGGAGATCTTGAAATCTCTACGTTGTTTTTAGATGAGGCTCATAACTATAAAAATCTTCCGATCAAAACAGCGATGAAAAACCTAAACGGCATAAACACCAAAGGTTCAGCCAAATGCCTTGATATGCTGCATAAGATCCGCTGTGTACAGAATAGTGAAAACGGTCGTGGAGCGGTATTTGCGACCGGTACGCCCTACGCAACACCTTCACAACAGCTTCAAACAGCGTAAATACGCTGTTTTTTCATATACTAAAAACGACCTCA
>CANRII010000056.1 GCA_947630685.1 uncultured Ruminiclostridium sp.
ACCCGCCCTCCCTAGTTGTTTGGGGCTCCGCCCCAAGCCCCGATTTTTTTGTTTTGGGATACTAAGCTGTTCGTGTTTTTAGACAGTTTATAAACTCGTGCTTTTTTTGTGGCGGAGCCCCATAAATCGAGCTTTGGGGCAACAACCCCAAAATAAAAAAACAGAGCCGGCTTTTGCCGACCCTGCTTCGTTTTTAATTGTTAGGGAAAATTACTTTCTCTTCTTAGCAACTACTGCTGCGCCTGCTGCAAGAACTGCTACGCCTGCTGCAACTGCAATGCCTTCTGCACCGGTGTTGGTGCTGGGCTTGCTGGTGTCGCCGGTGGTAGGAGCTTCGCTCTCAGCGGGAGTCTCGGACTCTGCGGGCTCTTCAGCAGCGCCGCCGAGGTCAACAGTACCGGTCTGAGCGATTACAGAACCGTCAGCTGCGAGAGCTGCCATACCGTCTATAGTCATAGCAGTACCGTCTGCCCAATCCTGGAGCCAGAAACCTGCATACTCTTCATCTGCGGTGAATATAGCCTCTTCGCTGGTGTAAGTGAGAGTCTGGGTGGTCTTGGTAGTGTCAAGAAGAATTGCCTTGTCAGCCTTGCCGAACTCATCAAGGTTTGCCCACTGAGTGGAGTTGGAATTTACACCAATGCCGCCGCCGAGCCAGTCTTCGCCGGTAATGAGTGCTTCGTCAACAGTGATCTGGATAGCTACGCCGTAAACGTCAGCAGGGTTGATATCAGCGCCTATGCCGTCACCCTTGAAAAGCCACTGTCCGCTGGATACGTCAACTTCACATCCGTCACCGGCGGTAAGAGTGCCAACTGCGAAAGCAGCAGCAGCCATTGTGCTTACAGCGAGAGCGGAAGCAGCAACGCCTGCGATGATCTTTTTGATCTTCATTGTTTTGGTCCTCCATATTAATTTAATTGAGTTTTATTATAGCCGGAAATCCGGTCTATATACTTTTTTCAGGTAAAACACAAGCCGTGTTTTCCCATCTATACTAGTATACCATTCACACGTGATAAAATCAATATAAATTGTGACTAAATTTCACCAAATTTTTTGGCAAAATCAATTAAAATTTCATAAATTTACAACGATATCAAGTGCTATTAGGATTTTTTCTTCTTCATAACTACAACTACCGCTACAACAACAGCCACAACTACTACCGCTGCGATAATGATACCGACGATAAGACCGGTGTTGTCCTGAGTCGGAGCGTTGGACGTTGTGCTTTCAACTGCGGAAGCTGCGGGTGCGGAAGTCTCGGGTGCTGCGGAAGATTCCTCAACGGATTCCTCTGCTTCGGAAGATTCCTCGGCAACGGAAGATTCCTCTTCGGACTCAACGGCGGATTCCTCTTCGGACTCTGCTGCGGACTCATCTTCGGACTCCTCTGTCTTGCTTTCGGTATCCTGAGGTTCGGGAAGCTTGATCTCGGTGGGGTCTATCCGCTTGCCGAGCTCGTCAAACGCGATAAGAACGTTTCCGTCGGTGTCAAGTATTTCCATGTAATCAACGTGCTGAGCGCACATAGCCGAACCCCAATCACACCAGCAGACCTGGAAGCAGCCTATTTCCTTAACGCTGTCCGCATCTTCTACAAACGGGTTGGGGAGCAGGTTGTTCATCTCTACCTGATAGGTGTAATCGCCAAGAGTCTTTACCGTCAAGGGCTTTTCTGCCGTGGTCTCGATCCCCAGCTCTTCATCGGTTACGCCCCAGAACTCTGCGCTGCCCGGCCAGTTGTACTTGTTGTACAGATCGCCGCTTGTTCCGATATCGCCGCCGTTTACCGAAAATACGATGCAGCCGCCTACAGAACCGTCCCATGCCTCACGCGACATACCGTCATCTAATACATGGAATGTAACTCTGCATCCGGTAACCTTGGAAAGGTCTACGTCCTCGTACTCTACCGGAGGCTTATTCTCATCGGGGTTGCCGGTGTTGTACAGCTGTACCAGCCAGTTGTTTCCCTGAATAGCCAGACCCGGATCGGTCTTTTCAGCCTTAAAATCCGTGTCATCGGGGAACGCGAATGTGGTTATGGCAAGAGTGCTTACCGCGGTTGCTGCCGCAACGACGCCTGCCATGATTTTTCTTAGCTTCATTGTTTTTTATCCTCCAAAGAAAAGAATTGGTCATATTCTGACTTATAATATAGTATACCATTATAGACGGATAAAAGCAATAAGCATTATAGACAAAAAAACCATACTTTATTTGGACGGTTTAGCTGATTTTACACTAATTTCCTGCTATTGGGTTGAATGTTTTTGTTTACGCTTTAGGCGGTATTTATTGCGCTCTGGAAATTATTGTATCCACCATTTCGCCGACGTTCTTCATGCCGGAGACCTCGCCCATCTTGAAGCGTATGCCGAATTCGTCCTCCACCGCGCTTACAAGCGTGATATGCGACAAGCTGTCCCAGTCGTCGATATCGTCGGCGGTGGTCTCGGCGTTTACCTCTAAATCGTCGTCGTCGAATACATCTCTGAACACCTCGTTCAGGCGCTCGTATACCTCTTTTTCTTCCATCGTCATTCATTCCTTTCTATCTTTATATGCTCGGTGCGCGGCGTATAACCGTCTAATGCAAGCCGCCAGCAGGTGTTTTGCTCTTCGTCGCAGCTTACCTGTTCAAAGCCGAAATCGCGGTAAAGCTCTTTTACCATGCCGTTTTTGCGGGTGGGATAATAATGCCCGATAAGCTCTTTAGCGCCCGCCGCCTTTGCCCGGTTTGCTAGGCTGTCCAGCATCGCGTATTCCATTTCGCGTTTGAGCACGCGGCAGGACATCAGCCAAAGTATGATATCCACGCTGTCGCCGTCTATCTTGCCTATCACCACCGACACGATGCCGTTATCGCCAAATTTATCTTTAAGACTGCCGTATAACCTTATATATCCGGGGTCGGAGTACACGGCGCGCATTTCGTCCTCGGTGAACCGCCGGGTGGTAAGATTAAACTGGTTGCTCTTGTTGGTGAGCTGGGTTATCCTCGGCAGATACACCGGCAGAAAATCATCTATAACGGCGGTCATCTCCAGGCTGTCTAAATATTCGCCGTAATCGGCAAATTTCGACTGCTGAGCCGCGCGCGCCGCGTTCTGACGGTACATCTCATTTCGTTTTAGGTCGTCGCCGGAAAAAGCGGTCATCTCGAAAAACCGCGAGCGATCCAGCACCCGTATATATTCCTCCGGAGCGCCTATATTCGGTACCGCCACGTCGGGCAGCTGGGAAGCCACTATCGCACGCTCCGCCGGATTATCGTCCACGAACACCAGCGCGTCCTCCCCTATGTTGAGTCCGGCAGCGGTCGCCGCGACGTTTGCGTCTTTATTTTCCCAGTTGGCGGTTATCATCACAAAATCGTCCGGACGTAAAATGCCGGAGGGGTGGTTAAGCCCCGCCATCGCGTTTTCTTCATCGTTTTTAGAACATACGGTCAGCATTACGCCGCTGTCCCTTACCAGCTTCAGATACCGCTGAAATTCGGCGTAGACCTGTCCCATGTGCGTTTCAGGACCTATCTCTATACCGTCCACGCCGTCGTCCCCGACAACTCCGCCCCACAGCGTATTGTCAAGATCCAGCACCAGCGCCTTTTTATTCTTGCCGAACAAGGATTTTATTATCGCCGCAAGATTATAGGAAAACTCCGGTATCTCCGGTATGCTCATCGCGTATTTATACATGTGCCAGCAGGCGGGATCGCTCCACTTGTCAAGACCCTTGCAGGCGGAAAGGTAGTTTATATCGTTGATATAAAAGCCGTCGCTTTCCTCGGCATGCTTTGCGAACGCGGCGTTCAGCCTTGTAACAAAGTTCACCCTGCCGCGATAGTCGTAAGCGTCGCGGTTGCCCATTATGCGGAAAAACGGCAGCTCAAAATTGTTCTGTATTATCGGGCATTTGTACCGGCTCTTTATCCCGTCCCACGCGGCGGAGAATTTTTCCATCTCCGCATCAAATAAAGCGTCAGCCGCCGCTTTATCCTCGTCTATCCTGGGAAAAGCGGTGATATTGCGCAGCGAAGTATGGATAAACGCCACGTCCGGCGCGAAGCTGTCCAGCTCCGGCTCGCCGAATACCGCGTCCTGCCACCAGCGGTTATATTCCGACAGGTAGAACACCGGCGCTATTCCTATATCCAGCAAGAACAGCTCCAGCATGTCCACTATCTCGTTAGCGGTAGAACCCGCCAGCACCGCGATGCGCTTTTCGGTGCGGGGCCGCCCGTCGCTTAGCAGCGCGCGCTTTATCGAACGCTTTTTCTTTAATATATAGCCCGGATCAAACGGGTATTCCAGCTCTTTCATGCTCACAAAGTCCTTATATAGTCGAAGTATTCACAGTTTCCGCCCGCCGTGGTATACGCGCAGTTGGCAAACAGCAGGTCGGTAGCCTTTACCTTTTTGCAGAAGTTCACCGCGTTTATCTCGCAATACCTAAGATCGATAACGTAGATATTCTCGAACGCCTCGGTCAAAAACGGTATCAGCGCGTTGCCGTAGCTTTCCTTTATCACAACCAGATTGCGCCCGTTTTTGACGTTAGTCTTAACGTGAGTCATCTTATCGTCGCCGCCCAAAAAGGTCAGATAATAGCTGCTCGCGTCGTCCACGATGAACAAATTACTTTCGTAGCCGTTTGAATAATAAATGTCGTAATATGTCGTTTCCAGCTTGTCGGCGTTGGGAGAATAATACACCGTGTAATCCTCCGGGTCGGTGGTCAGCTTTTCGTCCTCGGAATAATAATACATCGAGCCGACGTACCCCGGACAGGTGACCGCCTTGTATTTATCCAGCTTTGATATCGGGAGCTTTAAGTCGTTGCAGAATTTCTGCGCGGCATAATACGCACCCAGCGGCATCCAATGATGGTCGGTGCGCGCGTATATCGGCTCGTCGGTATGGCACGACAGTACGTCGTACACCTTTATGTTGGTAACGCCGGTATTTTCCAGCTTATCCTCTATGTATTCTATCTTGTCCTTTTGCAGCTCGCTGTAGCCGCGGTAATCCTCGGGGTTGTAAAAATCCACCGAGGTGGGTATCACCATCGAGCATACGTTCACCTCCGGCAAAGCCGCCTGAAACTGCTTTACGCTGTTTACATACATATCGCAGTAGCCGTACGTCCCGCCGAAGAACATTATCCCCCAGTAGTGATTATTTATCCCCGCGACTAATATACCGCTGCCGCCTATCTTGCGGTAGCTGTTTATCTTGCTGTCCTGCTTTACGGTGGTAGCGGGCGGGTCGGTAGCGGGAGGCTTGGTGGTGGTAGTGGTAGTCACCGCTATCGGAGGTACGGTGGTGGTCTGCGCCGCGGTTTCCTCGGTATTAGGCTCCGGCGCGGGCGTGCTTTCCGTTGACTGAGCAGGCGTGCCGTCGGTTTTTGAAACAGGCGCTGTTACCGCAGGAGTGCTCTCCGTTACGGAAACCGTCGTATCCGGCGTAACGTCCATAGGGTCGTAGGTATTGCAGCCGCACAGCAGCGCCGCTGTCAGTATCGCCGCCGCCGTTCTGATCTTCTTCATATATCTCACCGTTTATTCACAGATATGGTTTGTCTTTATGCACTCGGCGTTTTCACCGACTGCGGAGAAGGTGCACATGGTAAACAATACGTCGGTTATGCCGTTTTCCTTGACAAATTCCGAGCCCTTAAGGTTATCGAAATATCTGATATCGCAGACGTATATTTCCTCGAAGCCGTCTATATAAAACGGTATCTCGGCGTTGCCGTAGCTGTCCTTGAACACGCAGAGCTTTCTGCCGTTTTTGTTGTCGGTCTCAACTTTTACTATCTTTTCATCGCCGCCCATGAATATCGAATAGCTGCCGCTCACGGGCTGGTCTACAAATATGCTCTTTATAAATCTGGAATCATAATCCTCTTCAAAGGAGGTGGTGTAATAAGTCGCGGTATGGTCGGTGGACGGCACGTAATAGGTAAATACCTCCGGGTCGTTTTCTATATCCGGGTCATAGTCGGAAAATCTGTACATCGAGCCCACAAAGCCCTCTACCTCGTACTTTTTATAGGTGTCCAGCGGCTTTATATCCACCTGCGCCGTTTCGCAGAACGCCTTTGCCGCATAATATGCGCCGAGCGGCATCCAATGGTGATCGGTGCGGGTATAGATATATTCGTCGGTGTGCGCCTCGAGCACGCTGTACGCGTCCACGTTTATTACCCCGTCAAGCTGGTTTGCTATGCTGTTTATGGAATTTAAGTGGCTGGCGTTGTAATCGGCGAACTCCTCCGGAGTGTAAAACGCGCTCTGGGTGGGTATTACCATGTTGAACACGTTTACGGTATCGCCGACGTTTTTCTTGAACTGATTAAGATACGACGCATAGTTATCGCCGCTTCCGCCGCCGTAAAGGGATATTCCCCATACGTGCCCGGTGGAATCGGTCATCTTGAGCAGACCGTTGGTCATTACGCCCTCCGCGCCCTGGGTGAGATTATTACCGCCGGTGCTTTCCGCCGCGGAGCTTTCTTCTGCCGAGCTTTCCTGTACCGAGCTTTCCTCCTCGGACGATTCGGGGAAAGATATAACTATGCTTTCATCATCGGATGAAGCTGTTGCAAAGCTTTCCGGCGCCGCGCTGCTTTCAACTGAGGAAGTCCCCTGCTGACCGCAGCCCGAAAGCATAACGGCGGACAATATCAGCGCCGAGATAACAACATGTTTTCTCTTTTTCATATAATATATACTCCTTTCAAAATCGGAAACATATTCATTCATCATCGAATAAATATAAGTATACCACACCGTTTTACAAAAAACAAGTAAAACAGACAAATTACACCAAATTTATACAAAAAACATCAATCGAACGTCGGTAAACTCTCCGCGACGTTATATTTGCTGTAAATATCCCGGCTCACCACAAGTCCGTTTTCCAGCAGATATTCCCGCTGGAGGTAGTCGTAATACGCGCCGGGGCTGATTATGCCGACTATCTTTATTATATCTGTGCCCGCCTTGCTGAGTATGCTGTCGGCAAGCAATACGCAGTTGGTACTCATTACGCAGTAGGAGCGGAATTTGCCGCTGCGGAATTTATAAAACTTAGCGTCGGTGCCGTGCCACAGACCGGAACAGTAATCGGTGAAATCCTCCGGCTTTGCTTCCTCCCCGCGCTCTAACGCGCGCTGATACGGCGGCTTCCAGCGATAGACCGAGCCTTTTATCCGTTTTATCTCCTCGCGCACCCGCGCTATCTGTTCGTCGGACAGCTTAAGTCCATAATCGAACACCATCTGCTTATCGCTGTAAACGCTGAAGTTTATGTACTTGTCAAATTCCGAAACGAACATAACGCCGTCGCCCAGCGCGTTGAACAGCCGGGCGGAGCTTTCGTCGTAATTGCCGTAGGACAATACCTCGCCGTCGACGTACAAGTCGCAATGTCCCATCATTCCCACTCCGTCGCCGGAAACATGGATAAGCACGTGGATATTCGGCTTTGCGTCATCGTCGTTCACCTTTTCCTCGGCAAGCAGCTTTTCTATATCTATCTCACGGGAATCTAAACGCTTCTGGTAATTTTTAAGTACTCCCAGCGGGAAAAACGTCGAGATGAACAGCGGCAGCGATACCCGTATCTTGCGGCGCATAGCGGTCTTCGCCCTGTTGGGTATCACCTCCCGCACAAAATCCGTAAGCTCGGTAAGCCCGTACAATACGCAGTAAATGCCGCTTATCAGCAGCAGCATCCTCTGGCTGTAAAACGAGCCGAACAGCATAATAACTCCGAAAGTCAAAAAGGAAACGAACGCGAAAAAGTCCGCGAAAATATCGTCCGGAGCTATCTTATTTCTCAGCGCGGCGATAAAATCTATCAGCTTTACCGCGGCGTTTAGCAATACGTAAAGCGACAAAGCGAGCGTCAGCAGCCCTAACGTCATGCCCGGTACAAACACCGTCACCGCGCCCAGCAAAAGAAAGCCCAGACCGCTTATCAAAGGTATGCGCTGCTTTTTTACATACGCCCTTATTATCTGGTGCAGACCGTTGAACATTATGACCGCTCCGCCTATCTGCGCGGCGGGAAACAATAAGAACTGCCCCTGTACCAATATGGTTATGCCCACGGCGATAAGACCCGCTCCGTACAGCGCGAGCCATATTTTCTGCACTTGTTCCCGATCCATTTTCTTAAAAGCCAGGGTATATGCTCCTTTCTACTCGGCGTTGACATCTTAGCCGGAATGTGATAAAATAATAAGGCAACTTTATTGTGCGGTCGCGGGGAGTGATCCGTGAGGAAAGTCCGGGCATCACAGAGCAGGATAGCTGCTAACGGCAGCCGGAGGCGACTCTAGGGCTAGTGCAACAGAAATATACCGCACCTTTTGGTGTAAGGGTGGAAAGGCGAGGTAAGAGCTCACCGCGGGACGGGAGACCGTTGCCGCCTGTAAACCCTATCCGATGCAACGCCGATTGGTTCCGGGGATAGACCGCTTGCTCGGCGGTCCCGGATTAAGGCGGCTTGAGCCTTTCGGCGACGAAAGGCATAGATAGATGACCGCACCCGACAGAACCCGGCTTACAGATAAAGTTGCGATACCGTCCGTAATTTGATTGCGGACGGTCAATTTTTATCCGATAGAAGTAATTTTCTTGCTTTCCCCGCAAGATAAAGCGAGCCGGTAACAACGCCGAGCTCGTCGTTTTTTACCGTGCCGAGCGCGTCGGCAAGCGTATCGGCAATCCGCACCTCGACATCGTATTTTTCAGCGTATTTTGCCAAAGTACCGACCGGCACCGCGTCCGGCGCGAAATCGTCGGTAAACGTCGCAAGATCGACGTTCGGCAGCAGCTTTTCAAGGCAGCCCTGCCAGTTTTTGCGAGAAAGCATACCGATAACGGCGTGCTTTTTCTTGCCGGACATTTTTATAAGCTCGACGCACGCGTCCACAGCGGGAGGATTATGCGCGCCGTCCAGGATATATTCCGCTTTGTCGGTATCGATATGCTCCAGCCGCGCGGCGAGCTTCGCTTTTTCTATGCCGCTGAAAATATCGCCGTACTTCAGCCCGAGCGCCTCGCATACCTCTATCGCGCAGGTGAGGTTTTTAAGCTGATGCTCTCCCGACATCACCCCGTGATAATTATGTCCCTTATATGTGAAAAACACGTCGCTTATATCCATATGCAATACGGCAAGCCTTTTCTCCGACGGCAATATCGGCGCCGCGCCGTACTCCCTGCACTTGTCGTTTATCACCTTCATCGCGCCCTCCGGCTGACCGTAAGAGCAGACGCAGGGCACTCCGGGTTTTATTATGCCCGCCTTATGAGCGGCTATTTCCTCCACGGTCTTTCCTAAAATATCGGTGTGGTCAAGTCCTATCGAGGTTATCACCGATATTTCGGGAGTAACTATGTTGGTGCAGTCCAAAGCTCCGCCTATGCCGACCTCCAGCACGACGTATTCCGTTTCCTCCATGGAAAAATACAGCATACCTATCGCGCAGAGTATCTCAAACTGCGAATACCCGTCGAAGCCCGTCCTGTCCGCCGCCGCCTTTACCTTTTCGCAAAGCAGCGCGAACGCCTCGCGTGAAATGTTCTTACCGTTTATCTGTATGCGTTCTTCTATGCAGGATATGTACGGAGAGGTAAAGCGCCCCACTCTTTTCCCGCTTTCCCGCAAAGCGCGGCAGACATATTCGCAGACGCTTCCTTTGCCGTTAGTGCCGGCTACATGCACCGTCTTAAAATTATTCTGAGGGTCGCCGAGTTCTTTCATGAGGATAACGAACCGTATCAGCCCGTTCATCGGCGAACCGGGACGGGTAAATCCCCCGATATATTCTAACGCTTCATCGTAAGTCATTCTGACCGCCTTTCAACGCATTAAAGATCAAAGTGCGCAAGAAAGCTCCTTGCCTTGATCGCGGTTATCTTGTCGTTGTCGTAAAATAAGAAATTTTGCGCCTGCCCTATCTCTACCCAGCGCAGCTCGGCGATCTCTCCCTCCTGCGGGACGGCGTCGTTGTTTTTCGCCTTTGCGACAAAATATACCACCTTCTTGCGGGAATCCCTGCGCGGCGAATACATGACCTCTTCACGAAAGCCGGGGTCGATAACAACGTCTATGTTGGTTTCTTCCTTTATCTCACGCACGGCGGTCTCTTCCTCGCTCTCGCCCTCTTCGACATGACCTTTCGGAAAAGACCAGTACCCGGCTCTTTGATGGCGTATAAGCAGTATTTCGGTATTCCCGTGGGATTTTCTGTATACTATCCCGCCGCATGACTTCTCCTGCATTCAGCCGCTCTCCTTTCCGCTTGCGAAAAATTTATACTAACTTTTAGTATAACACTTTTTTTCGCGTTTGTCCATAACATAAGAAAAGTTTTAAGCAAAGAAAAAATAAGGCGGTAAATTTTACAAGAATTATCCTGCAAAATTACCGCCTTTTTGTTAATCTAAAAGGTCATCGGTCTTAGTGCCCGCTAATACCGCGGTGTAGTCGGTATCCCTCTGCAAAGGGATGATATCGGTCCGTTCGCTGAGATATTTTTCCAGCGCGGAATAATAATCCTTTGCGTCAAGCTTAGGCACGGTATTGAAAAAGCCCGACGCGTCCGATGAAGTTACAAGCTGCTTATAGCTGCCGTAATATATCATCATATCCTCTTCATATTCGCTGACTCCGTCGTTATCTCCGAGGATACGTGTGACCGTCACCCCGTTTTTCGCCATTACCTCGCCGAGCTTTTCAAATACGCTTAGCGAAAGCGCGTCGTACCCGCATAACACCGTAAAGCCGTCCGAGTCCTTAAAGCTGCCGCCGGAAACGATAGAGCGGAAGTTCGGCGCTTTGATATAAGCCGACACTATCCCCGCCGGATATACCCCCTGGTCAAAGCTGTCGTCGAAAAATTTTTTAGTGCTTACCGCTTTGCATATAGCCGCTCTTTGCTGTTCGTCGGGGATATTCAGCAGCAGATAATAGCCGTATTCCTGCTCGCTTTCTATAACGTCATACGCGCCGGAGATCTTAAGTATATCAAAATGCTCTCCCTTGTTAGAGGCAAAAATATCCGCCTGCTGCTTTTCGGTCTCCTCCTCGAAGCTGCCGTAGTTCAGCTTTTGCAGCAGCACCTCTTTATATCCGGCGTCAGGAGCGGCCGCAGTAAGCGTTATATCGCTGTACAAAGCCATGGAGGTTATCGTATAGTCCCCGCTTCCGATAAGCGTGCGGTCATTCCCGTCGCCGATAGGGTCGTATACCAGCGGGATATCGAACACCTCTATATTCTTTATATCCGGCAGCTTAAAGGAAAAGGCAAGCTCCGACCCGCTTAAAACGCTGATGTCCTCAATATTCGCCAGCAAGGAGGAATATGAGGTCTCCCGACCGATAAACCATTCATAGGACGCTTTTACGTTTTCCGCCGTGATATTATCCCCGTTTGAGAATTTTCTTTCGGCGTCGATAGTCACGTTCGCCTTTCTTCCGCCGTCGGAAAAAATTATCTCCTTAGCGGCGCGGTAGGCTGTCCCGCCCTCTTTGTTTATCTCCAGCAGCGGAGTAAACACCAGCTTTTTAAGATACGTCCCTACGTCGTCGTCATATTTATACGGGTGGATATCCCTTACCTGAGACTGCGTGCCTATTATAAGCGCGTCCGTGCGGCCGCTGAGCACTTTTGAGCTGTCGCCGCGCAGCACCGTGCGTTCTCCCCCGCCGTTATCGGCGCTTAGCGCTATAAGTGAAACGGTAAGCAGCGCTAACGAGAACACGAACAGTACCGCCGCCGATATTATGTTTTTTTCTTCCGCTTTTTTCATTCTTTTCTACAAAATGCCAAAGGGAGCTGCGGCTCCCTTTGGTTCCTTTCGGTAAGTTATTTCTTTTTGTTTTTGTTCCTGATAAGTCTGTCGAATACGTAACCCATGCAGGCCATCATCATGATAAGCGCCGCCGTACCGTTTACGTTTACGCCGGTATCGGGATTATCCGATGGGTCTTCGGGTGTGACAGAAGTCTGGGGCGGTATAGTTGCCGGCGGCGTAGTCTCCGGCGGTGCGGGCGAAGTACCCGGTGCGGGAGGCGTGGTCTCCGGCGGTGCGGGCGAAGTGCCCGGCGTGGGCTTTGAGGTTTCCTCAGGCGTAGTTTCCGGCAAAGGTACGGGCGCAAGACCCAGATAGATGTTGCTGTGTTCCCTGCCGTCTATTTGCCATTTATCGCCGTATTTGTTCGTCTTATCTCTTTCGGCTGCTACCGAAATATCATCGGTTATGCCCACCTTGCAGGCGGTGCCGTCAACGTACCGCTCTCCGAGCAGATTATACCTTTGAGTGCTGTCCCTATCGAAGCAATGTACCTTGGTGAACAGCATATTGTCCGGCTCTCCGGTATTCAGTCGGTACAGATACGGATTGTTGTTTTCGTCGAGTATAGGCAGTTTATTAAAGTAGAACCGTCCTTCCTCGTCGGTGACCGTCGTCATGCCGTTGTAGCTTTCGTAGCTGCCGTTTTCTTCTATCGTGCAGCCGTCCGCTTTCGGCGGAACAAGCGCGTCATAGCCCGCAATACCCGCGGCGGCCGGCGTATCGGAAGAAGCTCCGATGATGTTAAAGCTGCTGTCGCCTATCGTCGGGAATCTGCTGTCGCCCACCGTAGGAATACTGCTGTCGCCCGGTACAGGCTGCTCATACTGCTCGTAAGTTCTGTATTCAAGGCTTACCGTCTTGCCGGGCAGGATCTTTTCGCCCTCGTCGAATATGCCGTTGCCGTTAGCGTCCTCGAACATTATGCCGCAGATATTTCCGCTGCCGTAAGGAGTGAGTCCCGCGTCTATTCCCGAAACGGAATGTCCCGCGGCGATATTCCTGCCGTCTATATTATATTCCGGCTGGGTGGTTTCGTCCGCCTTGTCGGCAAGTATTATTATCTCGCCGTCCTGAGTAAGGTATCCGGTCGCTTCGTCCAAGTCGTTGTCGTTGTCGCCGGAATTTGTCTGGTATGCCGTTACCGCCATTCCTACCGGCAGTTTTTCTACGGCAAGTCTGTAACCGTACAGTACCGACTCGCCCTTGCCGTTAGTTCCGTACAGCGGCAGCTCGTCGAACAGATAACGTCCGTAGCTGTCGGTAAGCGCCGTCTTTTCAGCTATCGGCAGCCATTCTCCGTCGATAAACGCCATAAGCTGTAACGTTACTTCAATATCGCTTATCGGCAGATCGTCGTCGATTATACCGTCGCGGTCGATATCGTTCCATACCATACCGGTTATGCCGTAACCGTCAAACGGAGCAAATCCGCCGTTGTACTGTATCAGCGTGCTGCCCTTAAGTACGTCATAGCCGTATACCGTGTACTCCTCGTTGAGGTCGTTTCGTCCCGCCATATTTATGCCGAGTACGATGTAGCCGTCCTTCATCTCCGGCAGAGTATCGTCCGCCTTTATTATCCGCATATCCGGCAGCAGCGAGCTGTCGCTTGTTCCGCCGCCCGTCTGGTACTTGGTAGCCGCGCGGTCTGCGGGAGGCTCGGGCAGTATCAGCCGGTATCCGTACAGGTATCTCTTTCCGTTTTCTTCCTTGAATACCGGCAAATTATCAAAGCTGTAATTTCCGTTGGGACGGGTGAGCATTTCGGCATAGTAACCGTTTTCGCCGTTGTCCTCTATCCAGTTTTCAAGCTCTTCGTCATAGTAATAACGGATAAGCTGTACCTTTATATCAGATAAGCCTCTGTCGTACTCGGTGATAAGTCCGTCATAGTCCTTATCCTCGAATATATTGCCCTTTATATTGCCGGTAGTGTAGGCGGTGTAGCCCGCGTTGTATTCCGTCCGGCTGTGTGCGGCGGTAATGTCGCGCCCGTATGCGGTGTAGTAGCTGTCGGCGCTGTCGTCCGCTTTCGGCGCTAACAGGATATAGCCGTCCTGCAATTCCTCAAGCGTATCGTCGCCCTTTATCAGCCTGCCGTCTACGGTAAGCGCGCTGTCGTTTGTTCCGCTGCCGAGCTGGTACTTGGTCACCGCGTATTCCTCCGCGCCGGATACCACGCTCAGCTTATAACCGTACAGATATTGTACGCCGTTTTCTTCAATATGGCTCAGCAGCTTATCAAAGCTGTATCTGCCCTCATCGTCGGTGACCGTGGTTGCAAGATATTCATTACCGTTCATATCCGGCAGCCATTCTTTGGTAATATTGTCGTAACGGAACCGCTCAAGTCCTACCGTTATACCGCTAAGCATAATATCGTTTTCTCCGATAATGCCGTCATAGTCGGTATCGTCAAACGCCGTGCCGGTTATCGACGCGGTCTCGTATACGGTAAAGCCGAGGTCGTAATCCGTCCTGTCGCGGCCGTCCGCAACATCGTATTGCTCCACTATATCGGAGAACAGCTCATGGCTCTCGTCCTCGGAAAGATGCCGCGCGGTTATCAGATATCCGTCCATTATCTCGGGTATATCGGTCTCAGCCTTTACTACCCGCAGTCCGTCAACGGTCAGCGCGCTTTCGCCCTCGCCGCCTATCTGATATTTCGCGGGAGCGAGCTTTTCACCGTTCGGCCCGGTCGGCATTTCAACAAGGTAAACCTCGTAACCGTACAGGTGCGGTATATCCTGCGCCGCGCCGTCCTCGCTGTGAGTAGGCAGTTTATCGAATACATAACGACCGTTTTCGTCGGTGGTGACCGTCCGGTAATACTCCGCGTCGCTGTTGCAAAGCTCCCACTTGCCGTCGATATAGCGATAGCGTTTTATACCTACCGTTACTCCCGCTAACAGAACGTCGTTATCTTCTTCATATCTGCCGCTGAGGTCAGAATCGATAAACGCCGTACCGCTGACGGTGGAGGTCTGCTTTCCTATAAAGCCTAAGTTGTAACCGGTAAGCGTCCGAGTTCCCGCCATATCATAACCATAGGATATGTTTACATTTATATCCGCGGTGGAGCTGTCGGCAGTAGGCGCAACGATCACCATACCGTCCTTTTCCTCGTCGTTTCCTGCGAGATATCCGCTTTGCGGGTGAGTCTTGGTGACCTCGTAAAGCGTGCTGTCGCCCTTTACCAGCGTGTTATCATTAGACTTGCCGTTATTTACCAGGTGCTTTGTGATGTGATAGCCGCCGGGCAGTCTGTCCTCGGTCAGCTTATATCCGGCAAGATAAGTTTTTCCGTCTATGCGGAAGGATACCGGCACTTCTATCGAATAGCCGCCGTCCTTGTCGCTTACCAATGCGGAATATGTCATCTGCTTGCCGTCTACGATATACCTCTGCCAGCATTCGCCGTCAAACCAATACGCTCCGGCGGTGACAGTCACCGGCTTAAGTTTTAACGTCTGAGCCATCTCATCGCTGAAGCCCTCGTCCTCGCTTATAACGCCGTCATAGTTCGTATCGTCAAACATCTGTCCCGTGATATACGCGGTCTCATATGCCTTGTAGCCGCCGTCATAGCCGCCCTGCGGTTTAGCGGTCACTATGTCGTACTTGGTTTTTGCGTATTCGCGGACGTACAGCGTATTTTCGGGCTCTGCCGTTTCCTTTGCGAGTATCACATACTCGTCGGAAGTGGTCAGGCT
>CANRII010000057.1 GCA_947630685.1 uncultured Ruminiclostridium sp.
GGTATAGGCTCTTTAGTCATGTCGTAGCCCTTTTCCAGAACCTTTTGATATATCATGGGAAAACGGTTTTTAACAAAGTCCGCGCCCTTATAGGATATATCCAGGAAAAATTCGTCGCTGCCGGTCGCCTCCTGCTCTTTTAAGATACACTTGGAAACGACGTCGCGCGGAGCGAGTTCTTTACGCTCCGGCTCATATTTATCCATGAAGCGCTGCTTGTGACAGTTGAGCAGGTAAGCGCCCTCTCCCCGCACCGCTTCGGAAACCAAAAAGCATTCACGGTTCTTTTTATCGGCAAACGCCGTCGGGTGGAACTGTACATAGCTCAAATGCTTTATCTCGGCGCCCATATTGTACGCAAACTGTATGCCGTCGCCGGTCGCTATCGCGGAATTTGTGGTATAGTCGTAAACTCTTCCTATCCCGCCTGTTGCAAGCACCGCCGCCTTTGTGGTATAATAGGAATGTACCCCCTCGTGCAGCACGTCGGCAAGAAAATCATCGCCGCGCTTTTCCAGTCCGAGCAGGTGGCTGTTTTCGAGTATAGTCACGTTTTCCAGCTTTTTCACCTGCTCGATAAGCGAGGTGACTATTTCGTAGCCGGTGCTGTCCTTATGGTGGGCTATCCTGCGCCGGCTGTGTCCGCCCTCAAGAGTAAGGTCTATGCTGCCGTCCGCCTTGCGGTCAAATTCCACTCCGCAGGAAAGCAGGTTTTTAACGTCCTTAGGGCCTTGCTCTACAAGTATTTTAAGATTGTCGCGGTCGTTTTTATAGCCGCCTGCGATAAGGGTGTCCTTTATGTGCAGATCGAAGCTGTCGTTGTCGGCGTCCATCACCGCCGCGACTCCCCCTTGCGCCAAAGCGGAATTGCACAGCGTAAGCTCCCGCTTGGACAGCATGAGCACCTTTCTGCGCCTATCAAGATTCAGCGCCGCATAAAGCCCCGATACGCCCGAACCCACTATGATGACATCATATTGCGTAAACTTCATTTTATTCAGTCCTTTCATTAAAGGAAAAATTATCAAATTCAAGGAGTAATTATGGATAACCAAAACGAACAGGAATATATAAACGCCGTCCTCGCCGGGATAGATACCGGAGAATATGACGCGGAAATATCAATGGACGAGCTGGAGGAGCTTGCTAAAACCGCCGGCGCGACGACTGTCTGCCGCGTTTTGCAAAAGCGTCCCGCTCCCGACGCCGCCACCGTTATCGGCGAGGGAAAACTCTCCGAGCTTTCCGAAACGGCAAAAGCGCTTGACGCAAAGCTCATAATATTCGACTGTGAATTATCCTCATCGCAGATAAGAAACATCGAGGACATCACCGATATACGGGTCATCGACCGCACCATGCTGATACTGGATATCTTCGCTATGCGGGCGGTCACTAACGAGGGTAAATTACAGGTGGAAAGCGCTCAGCTCAAATACCGCCTTTCCCGCCTTACCGGACTGGGAACGTCGCTGTCAAGGCTAGGCGGCGGAATAGGCACTCGCGGCCCGGGTGAAACCAAGCTGGAGACCGACCGCCGACATATCCGAAGAAGGCTTGAAAAGCTGGACAGCGAGCTTAAGGAGCTTGAAAAGCGCCGCAGCGTCGCAAGAAACCGCCGTAAAAAGGACGATATGCTCACCGCCGCTATAGTAGGCTATACAAACGCCGGAAAATCCACCCTGCTCAACGCCCTGACCGGCGCGGAGGTATTAGCGGAGGATAAGCTGTTTGCCACGCTCGACCTTACCTCCCGAGCTATAGAACTGCCGGACGGAAGAAGCGTTATCCTCACCGACACAGTAGGATTTATACGCAGGCTGCCTCATCATCTGATAGAGGCGTTCAAATCTACTCTTGAAGAGGCCGCAAGCGCGGATATAATACTTCACGTCTGCGACGCGTCGGACGAACAGGTGCCGGATAAGATAAAGACCGCCGAAGAGCTGCTCGCCGAGCTCGGCTGCGGAGGGATACCGGTGATAAACGTCCTTAATAAATGCGACCGCGTACAGTACGAATTGCCGGAGGACGACAGCACCGTTAAAATATCCGCCCTTAACGGCGAGGGACTTGACAGATTAAAGCAGCTTATAGCGGATAAGCTGTCCGACCGCGTTTCGTCCCTTACGCTGCTTATCCCGTATGAAAACGCCTCCGACGCCGCTATGCTCAGAAAATACGGCAGCGTCAGCAGCGAAGAATATCTGCCGGAGGGAATAAAGCTATCCGCCGTGGTGGATAAAAAATATCTGCATTTATTCTCCCGCTACAGTATATAAACTATTAATTTTCGGGAAGGACCTCGGTGCCGCCTATTGAGCGTATCGTAAGTATATGGCAGCTGCCCGCTCCGAACACCTTTTCCATATCCATCTTAAAGGCTCTCAGCAGATCCAGCGGTACGAACGCCTGTATTGTACCGGCAAATCCGCCGCCGTGTACTCTGCACGCGCCTTTTCTGCAAAGCGCATGCTCCGCTACGTTCAGCGCTATGCCTATCGCCTGGCTCTTATGATCCGATACCGCAAAAATATTCTGCAAATATTTATAGCTGGAATTTCCGCTCTCGTTGATAGAATCCAAAAACGCGTTGAAATCCCCGTTTTTGAGCGAATGGGTGAGCTTGTCCACCCTGTCGTTCTCATCAAAGAAATGCAGTGCTCTGAGCACCGCCCTGTCGCCGAACTTTTCGCGCAGGATATGTATATTAAGGATAACGTCGGCGCGGCAGATCTCCCTTAGATAATCCACCGAGAAGTAATTTGCTATCTGCTTCATCTCGCTCGGTATAGCGGCGTATTCCGCCGTCAGATCAGCGTGGTCGGCATTGGTATCTATTATGCACAGCGCATGACCGTATTTTTCAAATTTCAGCGGTATGTTCTCGATGAGCGGCGCTTTGGTATTCTTGAAATCTATCGCGGTAAAGCCGCCTACCGAGCTTGCCATCTGATCCATAAGGCCGCTGGGCTTGCCGAAATACACGTTTTCCGCAAGCTGCGCTATCTGAGCGATAGTGACCGGGTTTATCGCGCCGCGGTTGAACAGTCCGGACAGTATCGTGCCTACCAGCACCTCGAACGCCGCGGAGGAAGAAAGTCCCGAACCTTTCAGCACTCCCGAAGTGGTGTACGCCTGAAATCCTCCTATCGCAAGTCCCTGCGCGGCAAAGCCCGCCGCAACTCCCCGGATAAGCGACGCGGAGGTGTTTTTTTCGCTCTCCCTCGCCTCGAGGTCGTCTATGTTTATCTCGTCCTCCGGAAAGCCCTCGGATTTTATGGTTATCTTGCCGTCGCCGGTTTCCTTTACCACCGCGATAACGTCAAGATTGACGCTTGCCGCGAGCACCTTGCCGTGATTGTGGTCGGTATGGTTTCCTCCCACCTCGGTGCGTCCCGGCGAAGAAAAGTATCTTATACCGGACTCATCGGTGTGAAAATACTCGCAGAAAGCCTTGGTGGCCTTGGCGTACCTCTCCTTCTGAGCCTCTATTTCGCTTTTCGGATAGATCTCGGTCAGACCGGAAATGCTGGTTTTTGCCATAGTTTTTTGTTTCCTTTCGTTTCGTATATTAACGGGTTTTACCCGAAATCAGTCAGTTTCGGAATAGAACATGTGATATTTTCGCATGTTGTGGAAATTGACGCTAAGCACCATACCTATCCCGACGAATAAGCACAAGGTGGAAGTTCCGCCCGCGCTGAAAAACGGCAGCGGTATTCCTATTACCGGCGCGACGCCCAGCACCATGCCTATATTCACCGCGGAATGGAAAACTATCATCGCAAATACGCCGACGCAGATCAGCCGCCCTAACGTATCCTTTGCGGTAGAGCCGTCCGACAGTACCTTTATCGACAGCGCCGCTAAAAGTCCCACCACTAAAAGGCAGCCGAGCAGTCCCATAGCCATGCCGATATATGAGAAAATAAAGTCGTTGTGTATCTCCGGCACATAGGTGTAGTTACCGCCGCTCAGTCCCTGTCCGGTAAGTCCGCCGGAGCCTAAAGCGATCTTTCCTAAGCGCTGCTGCATATACGCGCCTATCGCCTCCTGCTCCTGTAACTGAGTATCCCACAGTATCTGAAAGCGCAGCCGTTGATGAGGCTGCATAAGGTAATTCCACAGCACGTATACCGCCGGAGGTATCGCAATACCGAACAGCAGCATATATTTCCATGACAGACCCGCCGCAAATATCATGCAGAAGAAGATGAACAAGAACACCATCGCCGAGCCGTCGTCGCCGGTCTCGCGTATGATGAGCGTAGGTATCGCTCCGTGTATGCAAAGCAGGATAAAATGCAGCGGCTCGTTCATTCTGTCCTCTACCTTGGACAAATGCCATGCAAAGGATAGTATGAACGCCAGCTTCAACAGCTCAGACGGCTGAAACTGTATCATGCCCAGATCCAGCCAGCCGATGTCGTCCGCGCCCTCTCGCTGTACTCCCAGCGAAGTGAACAGCAGCAGAGTGAACAGCAGGCTTATCGGCGCATAGATATACCACAGCTTGGCTATGAATTTATAATTTATCCCGGCTATCACCATTGCGGCAACTATCCCGACCACGCAGGCGGCAAGCTGCGTTTTGTACTGGGAATCGGTGACCGCCGAGCTGATATTGTTGGTATACAATGTGTACTGAATAAACACGCCGAACGCGCAGATACCTATGCACATTATCAGCAGCAGCTTATCCAGCTTTACAAAATAACCCTTGATCTTTGATAAAACGTATTTCATAATTTACCCGCGTAAAATTCTTCCCGTAAAAGCGTATATATTATAATTATAAACCGATTTCCGCGATTTTTCAAGTATATTTATCATAAATATCCGCTTTGCGCGTTTTTTTCAAAGAAAGTACAAAAAAGCCGAGGAAAATGTAAATATTCTTCGGCTTTTTTAACAATTACAAAATTATCTTACAAAGCAGCGTCTGCTTCATCTGCTCGGCGCTAAGCGGCATAGAGCAGTAATAGCCCTGCACTCTGTCCGCACCGCTTTTCTCTGCGGCGGCGAGCTGCTCCTCGCTCTCTATCCCCTTTACGCATATTTTAAGGTCGTTGCAGTGCGCAAGGGATATCACCGACTCGGCGAGTATACGGTCAAATTCATCCCCTACTCCGCATAAAAGCTGCTGCGGTATGCTTATCACATCGACGTAAGGGTTCTTAAGCATTTTAAGCGATATGCTTTCGCTGCCGTAGCTGTCTATGCCTATCTGCACGCCCAGACGTTTAAGCTCGGACAATACTCCGGTGCTGTCGTTATAGGGCAGATTAGCCTTTACGGGTATCTCAAGCACCAGCCGCTCCGGTTCAAGTCCGCTGACCTTCAGCGCGTATTCGGTCTTGGATATCACCGCCGAGGACTGCAATTCCTCCGAAATAAGGTTCACCCCTACCTTCATATCCGAAATGCCGCTGTCCTGAAGCTCCTTGCAAAAGCAGCACGCCTGCTCGGTCACCCACCCGTCTATCACCGGCGACAGCCCTAGGCTCTCCGCCAGCGGGAAAAGGGTGGAATTGGGTATATTGCCGTAAAGCGCGTCGTTAAAGCGCAGCAGGCTCTCGCAGCAGGTGATATTTCCGGTTTCTGCGTCAAAGATGGGCTGGAATTTCAGCGAAAAGCCCTCCATGCCGTTAGCGACGCTGGTAACTATCCTGCGCTCCATACTGCCCGCCGCGGTGCGGGAGCTTTCCAGCGTGCCGGAATAAAAGGTGTAGCTGTTCTTCCTGAATTCTCTCGCGCGGTACATCGCAACGCTCGCCGCTTTGCAGATATCGTCGGCGTTTTTGCCGTTCACCGGGTAGAACGCTATTCCCATGCTGCATTTAAGCTGATGAAGTCCGCCGCGAAATTCCCACGGGGAGGAAAAGCGGTATATCAGCGTTTCCGCCAACTTTTTTGCGCCCTCGCTGCCGCAGCCGGGAAGATTTATCATGAATATCGCATTGGAAAAATAATACACCCCTATATCCTTTATCGGCAGCGAAGAAAGATACTCCGCCACGCTTCTCAGCAGCATATCGGAATAGGTATGCCCGTACACCGCCGAGAGATTTCTGGTATTAACTATCTTGAACGCGGTAAGCGCGCCGCTTTTTCCTTTTTCCAAAAGCGCCGAAAGGTCGGCGCTCAGCTTCGCGCGGTTGGGTATATTGAATATCGAATCGTAAAACGCAAGGCGGTTAAGCTCCCGACGGGATTCCTCCAGCTTTTCCTGCGCGGATATCCTCATCAGTACGGAAGAGATTATCTGAGATATGTTTCTTAGCTGCTTACGCTCGCGCTGGGTCCAGACATGCTCGTTTTCCAGCATTTCAAACGAGATTATGCTGTCGCTGTCGCCGCTGTCGAACAATGAGAATATCGCGTAGGCGCGCACTCCGTACTCCGCCAGCTCGTTTACGTCCTTTGAGGAAAAGCTCGCCGCGTAATCCTGCAGATCCGCAGACGTCTGCTTAAAAAAGCTGCGGGTGCGTTTTTCCTTTTCCGCCATAGGACGCTTAGCGGCGTGATCGCGGCACCATATCCTGTCCAGCCCGCCCTTTTCGGCAAGTCCGCCTATACATATCCTGTCCAGTCGGAAATAATCTCCCGTAAGATCCAGCACGCCCTCCAAAGACTTTGCCGCCGTGGGGCTTTCGGTGATTATCGCATATATGTTGTTTAGAAGTATCTGTTCCTCCATGTTCTGACCCAGCAGCTTATTCGCGCTGCGGGAGTTTTCCATTTCCCCGAGCAGCGCGGCAAACGCGTTCGCCATCTGAGAAAGCGTCTGCACCAGCGTTTCCCAGAACTGAAGATTATCCTTAAGCAGCTCCTCGGTCTTTGCTCCGAGCACCCATGAGCCGCAGACCACATGATTTACCCGTATGTTCTGCTTTTTTACGCAGGGAAAGTCCGACAGGCGCTTTTTCCCGCCCGCGCCTTTCGCCGAGCAGATAAGCCTTCCGTCCGGCGCATATATGCCGGAAAACACATTCCCGCCGGAAAACGGCTTTTGCAGGCTGAGCAGATATTCCCTGCCGAAAATATCCTCCACGCTCTCGCCGCCGTTTATCACGGCGGGCAGCTTTTCGCCCGCGTCGCTCGAGTACGCCGCGATATCCAGCATAGCTCCCTCAAATCCGGTAAGCCTGCCGTTTTCGGCGGTGATCGCACGGCAGCTTAGGAAAAACCTGTGATATTCTCCGCTGATTCGAAAGCGGCAATGCGTTTCAAGACAATCGCTGTGCAATTCTCCGAAGTCGGAAAACATTTTCGTGACGCTCGGTATATCGTCCGGATGGATAAGCTCCGCCAGACCGGGATACCTCTTTTCCTGCGGCGTACCGGGATCTATTATCAGAGGAAAACCCTCGGAAAATTCTATCATGATGTGCAGCATTTTTCTGTTGAAATTATCAAGCTCCATTGTATGATGCAGCCTCCTGTACAAATTTAGCGAGATGTTTAGTTGCCTTTATTAAATTTTACCATAACTTTTTATAAAAATCAAGGTCATTTTATTAATTTTCACAACAATTTTCATTCCTTGTATTTTGGGGCACAAAAACAGTATATGAAATATAAGGTCGGGGTATTACCCGCGGTCATGCCGGACGACAGCCCCTAAGGAAAATTTTTACGTTAAATTCAGAAAAAAATGTTTACAAAATGATGTAAATGGGGTATACTTGTCTATAGCGGTAACTGTTTCTGCCGCTATAGCAATTTTTAAGAAAGGAATAACAATGGAAAACACAAAATCAAAAGACATTCTTTATATCGTCGTACCCTGCTATAATGAAGAACCGGTATTAGGAGAGACCTCCTCCCGTCTGAAAGCGAAGATGACCGCGCTTATCGAGGCGGGACGTATCTCAAACAAAAGCCGCGTGTTATTCGTGGACGACGGCAGCCGCGACAAGACCTGGGAGATAATAGAGGGGCTGCATTCCTCCGACAGTCTGTTTGCCGGACTTAAGCTAAGCCGCAACAAGGGACACCAAAACGCCCTGCTCGCCGGACTGATGACCGCTAAAGAGCGCGCGGACGTCACCGTGTCCATGGACGCCGATCTTCAGGACGATATAAACGCGCTGGACAGCTTTCTTGATAAATATGAGGAGGGCTGCGATATCGTGTACGGCGTGCGCTCCTCAAGAAAAAAGGATACCGCGTTCAAGCGCGGCACCGCTAATATGTTCTATCACCTTATGCGGCTGCTCGGCGTTGACATAATCAACAATCACGCCGATTACCGTCTTATCTCAAAACGTGCGTTAGAGGCGCTGTCGGAATATAAAGAGGTAAATATTTTCCTGCGCGGCATCGTGCGGCAAATAGGCTTCAAAAGCGACGTGGTATATTATGAGCGCAGCGAAAGATTTGCCGGAGAATCCAAGTACCCGCTGAAAAAAATGCTGTCCTTTGCGTTTGACGGCATTACCAGCTTTTCGGTAAAGCCGATACGCATGGTGACGGTAGTGGGATTTCTGGTATTTTTAGTAAGCCTCGGCTTTATCATCTATGCGATAGTTCAAGGACTGCTCGGACATTCGGAGGCGGGCTGGAGCTCATTGTTCTGCTCGTTGTGGTTCTTAAGCGGCATACAGATAATGGCGATAGGCATAGTCGGAGAGTATATAGGCAAGATATATACCGAGGTGAAAGCAAGGCCTAAGTACATTATCGATAAATATATCGACCAAACCGATGAAGACGAAAAAAATTAACTTCATCAAATATACAAAAACGACAGGCTAAGCACCTGTCGTTTTTTATTATAAACCTACACGGTCATCTGCCGTTTGAATACGGGGTTATTTTATAAGTACCGTCCTCTTGCCGCTTTTGTATCTCATCTTTGCTGCAATCGGCGATAGCCACCCTGCCGTAGATCGTGCCCGCGTTGTCGGACAGCACCAGCATTTCGCCGGTCTTAAGACTGAAATTCGCCTGTAATTTAAGCAGCGAATCAGCGTCCTTGTTATTCTTGCAGACTATACGGATAGTATCTCCCGCCGGAACGGATACGGTGGGTATTACCCACATATTGAGTATATTTTCGTTGTCGGTAAGGTACATATCTTTAAGCGTCACGGTAAAATCATTCGGGTTGTACAGCTCTATCCAGTCGGCGTTTCCTCCGGTATTCACCTCGCTGATGTACACGGGTACGTCGGCTACGGTCTTTTGGGCGAACACGTTTACGGTTATCTCGCCGTTTTCGTCCGCCATATCGGAGGTAAGTACAACAGAGCTGTCGGTGTATTCCTTACCGTTTATCTCATAGCGGGAAAATTCCCACCCGGAATAGCTCTCGGTGCTGATAGGCACGTCATAACATCTGAAATATTCCGCGCTGAGCGTTTCTCCCGCGGAGGAGGTCTGTATATTCAGCTTTGTCTTTACGCCCTTAGTGCCGACTACCGTCACTTTATAGGTTTGTTCTTCTTCAAGACTGAACACCTTGCGCAGATCGTTCAGTATGATCTTCGATCTGTTATTTGCGAACGCCCTTATCTCCTGTCTGCTGTTTGCAAAGGTGTCGCGGTTCGCCCATGTGGAGGTTATCCCGTTATCCAGCGCGTAAAACTGCTCGTCGTCGCTTATCGCGAGCTTTTCTTCCAGCACGGCGAGTATATTCTCGGTGCTGAACGCGCCGCCTATAAGGTCGCAGATGTCGTTAGCGAGCTTCTCCCGCATATCCTCCCTTTCCATAAGCGCGGTGACCAGCACCGAACCGCCGGAGGGGTGAGTGCCGTTTAATATCTTTGACAGCGTCGCATTGGAAAAGCCGTCCGAATATAATCCCCAGGCAAATTCCGCGTCAAAGAACAGGTACCGCCATTTCCCGTCAAGATAGGGGGAATCGACCTCCTCGCCGTCGGAGGGCACATATCTCCAGACCTTATAGTTATTGCCCGGCCAGTCGCGGTTATCGACAAAAAGCTGCATAGCGAGATAGTGCATATAATTATCTATATCCACCTGACTGCAAAATTCCTCAAATCTTTTGTCGTCGGTAAAGCCTTCCTCGGCAAGCTCCAACAGACGGATATAATCCTCTGTGCCGACGTTTTCTTCCTCGTCAAGCGCGCCCTCCGCCTTGCCTATTATCTGAAAGTTCTCTTTATTTCCGCCGTATTTGCTTTCCAAATACCCCTTACAGAAATTCTGGTGCAGCCACGCAAAGCCGTAATATTCGCCGTTTAAGAATACCGCCGCCGGCGCGGTGCATTGATAATCCGGGAAGCCCGACTGCCCGGCAAGCTCGGCGGACAATTCTTCCCGCACGCCCGCAAATTCGCGGTCGTTAGCACCGTTTCTCAGCACTATCCTGTCATATTCGGTCAGTAAAACGCCGTCCTCGTCCGTCGCGTCATCGAAAAATTCAAAGTGGAAAGTGCCGTTGTCCTCGCTGTACATACGCCGCGCTATGAGCTTCCATGATTTTTGATCCACGCTGCGGGAATACGCGCCCGCTACTCTCGCGCCCGCCGCCTGCTCTATCAGCTTATTGCCCGCGCTGTCGTAAACCTCCATGTACATCGGACGTTCGCCCGCCATTCCGTCCTGATTCCAGTTTGCGGGATCGGTAGGCTTTATCTCCGAACGGCCGTCGTACTCGTTTTCCAGCCAGTCGTCGCGAATTTTTCCCTCTACGGCGATACCGTCGTTATAGTCGTACAGATCGTGCGGGTCGGCGGAAAGTACAAAAACATAGGTATCCTCGCTGAAGCGGTCAAACACGTCGTTTCCTACAACGTAGCTTTTGGTCATCACCTCGGAGGTACCCTCTTCTCCTACCGCTATCGCCTTTATGGTAAACGCGGTGACCTTGCTGCCGGAACGTATCTTTATCGGCTTTTGATATCTTTCGGACAGCTTTGTCGGAACGGAGCCGTCGGTGGTGTAATATATCTTTGCGTCCTCCTCTGCGGGAGTAAGCGCCACCTCGATAGTTTCATCATAGAAAGTATCGGTATGGGAAAAGCTTATCGGTCCTGTAGGAACGACTGCCGACGGCTCGGATGCAACAGGCGGCTGCACCGGCTGTAAAAGCTCGATGTCGCTGCCCTCTCCTATCGCGTAGGAAAGTCCCCACGCCGCCAAAGCGCCTACTGCAAGCACCGACGCGATAAGCACTATTCTTTTTACTGCTGATGAAGAAAACATTTGATATACCTTTCCTTGAAAAACTCCCGCCCGTCGGGAGTATAAGACCCTTTTTTTCATTGTACCAAAAAAACTTTGATAAATCAATATCTTTTTATAAAAAATCCCGTTTGTTATGTTTTGTTCCCGTTACCAAAACCGCATAATATCCCCGCGTTTATCATAAACATGTTTAGTAAGCGGCATTACCGCAGGCAGACGCGGAGGACACTCCGGGAAAGGAATGGTATTTACAAATGACGGAATTCTTGCCGGAGGGCAGAAGAGGGGACGACACGGAAAATAAACGAGCTCTGCGCGATATAAGAGCGGTGGAACGAGCTGCGAAAAGCCGTTTGATATACGAAGCGCCGTGTATAGTATGCGATACGGGGCATAATCTGATAGTTGATCTCGGCTGCATGAGGGGAGTAATAGAACGCAGCGAGGGCGCGCTCGGCATAGACGACGGCACTACCCGCGACATAGCGCTTATCTCAAGAGTAAGCAAGCCGGTGTGCTTTATAGTAAAGGGCATAGACCGCTCCGGCAGCGAGAATATCGCGATATTATCCCGAAAAGAGGCGCAGCAGCGCGCAAAGGACGAATATGTTTCCCGCCTTAAAAACGGAGAGGTCATACCGGCGCGGGTGACGCATCTGGAGCAGTTCGGCTGCTTTGTGGATATCGCCTGCGGGCTGCCCTCCATGATACCGATAGATACCATTTCGGTGTCAAGGATAACCCACCCCTCCGACCGCTTTAAGGTCGGGCAGGATATATATGCGGCGGTAAAAGGCAGGGACGGCGAAAAGATATGCCTTACCCATAAAGAGCTGCTCGGCACATGGGAGCAAAACGCCGCACGGTTCAGCGCGGGACAGACCGTGCCGGGGATAGTCCGCTCGGTGGAGGATTACGGGATATTCGTTGAGCTTACCCCTAATCTCGCAGGGCTTGCGGAGCTTAAACCCAACACACGGCCGGGCGACCTTGCAAGCGTTTATATCAAGGCGATAATTCCCGAAAAGATGAAAATAAAGCTGATAATAGTAAGCTCCTACCGCTCGGAGATAACGCCCTCCCTGCCGGAATATTACATAACCTCCGGGAGGATAGACAGATGGGTGTATTCTGCCGAAGGAGCGTCAAAATATATTGCTACGGATTTTGAATAAGATTTTTATTTTTTATTCACGTCGCAGGCTCTGCCTATCCACTACGTATTATAAGTTTCTGTTCCGGCTGCTTTTTTCTTTTATGCTTTCTATGGAGGGCACTTGATAACTCCGAAATACAGTACGTCGGCGGCGTTGCTGCTTTGCATTTGGCTGCTTGGCGGAGGCATTATAAAGTTCTTTTATTATCTTGCTGCTATTTTAACCGTGCGTTTTTGCCCACCCACCCGCCCTTTTTATATAAATCACATTTGCAAATATAAAAATACAGCACGTCGGTCAGTTTGTACAGAATCATCTTTTCGCTTAGCATGATAACACAAATATTAGATATATAAAAATTACCAGCATAACACAAAACACCCGCCTTTCGGCGGGTGCTGTTAGTTGTGATAAGTTATATATCAAGTGTTTTAAGATATTCTCTGAAATCTTTGCCTATTTCGGGGTGGTCAAGCGCGACTTCCACGCAGGCTTTCATTATGCCGAGCTTGTTGCCCATGTCATAACGAGTACCTGTAAAATCAACGCCTATCATGCCCTCGGTAGTGGCAAGCTGCTTCATCGCGTCGGTCAGCTGATATTCGCCGCCCGCTCCGGTAGGCAGGGTCTCAAGTATATCAAACACCTTAGCGGGCAAAACGCAGCGTCCGAGTATGGAAAAGTTGGATATCACCTGTTCCGGCTTGGGCTTTTCTATCATATCCGAGATATAATAAAGATTGTCCTCGGCAGGCTTTACGTCGAGAGTGCAGTATTTGAGCACCATCTCAAACGGCACTTCTTTCATGGATACTACCGCCTTGCCGTACTTTTCAAAAGCGCGGCAGCACTGCGCGGTGCAGGGGTCCTCTCCGATAATAACGTCGTCGCCGTATACAACTACAAACGGGTCGTCGCCGACAAAGCTCTTAGCGTACATTACCGCGCCGCCGGTGCCGTTTTGCTCCTGCTGACGGACAAACTGTATGCCCTTGCCCATCTCGGCAATATCGGTAACCACCTTGTAAAACTCGGTCTTGTTGCTCTTTTGGAGCTGAGCCTCTAGATCCGGCTTGCGGTCGAAATGATCCTCTATCTCATGCTTGCCCCTTGATACCACGATAAGAATATCGGTTATGCCGGAGCTTATGACCTCTTCAACGATATACTGTATCGCCGGCTTGTCAACTATGTTGAGCATTTCTTTCGGTATGGCCTTGCTTGCGGGAAGAACGCGTGTGCCGAATCCTGCCGCGAGTATGACCGCTTTTTTTACCTTCTGCATGATAAAAACCTGCCTTTTTCTTTTTTTACAGCACCGCACAAAGCCGTCACGGACGTGCTTTGTGCGGTGAAAAATTATTGATTTTTAACTCAGGAAATTAAAAGAGAGCTTCTTTTACCTTGAGCATCTTGGTGAGAGAACCTACAGCGTAAAAATCGCCGGTAAGCGCCTTAGCCTTGAAGTCGTAGCTTCCTGCGATAATAGCGAGCGCGTCGTCTATAGGAAGGTCTACATGCACGTCATAATCGTTATAGCCGTAAGGCTTAACGTCTACCTTGCCATCGTCGATAAGAATGTAGAGATAGCTCTCATATTCGCCGTATACCTTTACCTCAACGGCAATTCTCTCGTTGATCTTGGAAACGTTCTTCTTGCCGACCTTCTTCAGGAGCTTTTCAGCGATATCGTTGATAGTGGGAACCTTTGCCTCGGCAGCTTTCTTAACTGCGGGCTTCTTAGCGGCAGGCTTAGCCGTCTTCTTAGCAGCAGGCTTAGCAACCGGCTTTACTTCGGATTTCTTTTCAGCGGTATCAGCAACCGGAGCCTTTACCTCTTCTGTCTTGGTTGTCTTGTTATTAGCAGCCATCGTAATATTTCCTTTCTCAATTACAATTCGGAAAGCGTTTCTTTCCGGCAAGACCTGAAAGTCTTTATGCAATAATAATATCACATCTTCGTAAAAAAAACAATAGATTAAGTGGATAATTCGCTTTTTTTCATAAAAAAGCTTTGTTTTCGGCGGCTGTTGATATGTATATTTTATATATTATTGCCGTTTTTGGCGTTCCCTGACAACTATTTGAGGTTTATTTATGATAAACGAAATACTAAATATACCGCTTCTGCACGACGCTTTTTACCGTCGGCACATACTCTTTAAGTAAAATTCTATCATAAAAACGCCGTTTTCTCAAACTCCGTAAATATCATTGACATACGGACGAGAATATGTTAAAATTTATTTAACAGTAGTGAAAGGAGCGTCAACATGGCAGAAAAGGAAAACTTTGACGAGCTTCCGGAGGAAGAACCGGAGATAATAACCCTCACCGACGAGGAGGGCAACGACGTCGATTTTGAATATCTTGACATTATCGAATATCAGGGAGAGCAGTATATCCTGCTTCTTCCGGTAGAGGAAGAAGAGGATATGGAGGGCGTCGTGATATTAAAGATCGAGCCTTCCGACGACGAGGACGGCGATACCTTTGCAGGAATAGACGACGAAAATCTGCTTAACGAGGTGTTCGGCCTGTTCAAAGAAAAATACAAGGACGAATTTGATTTTGAGGATTGACAAAACGGCATAACAAAGCAAAATACGAACTGAAAAGCACGCCTATACGTTTATGTATGGGCGTGTTTTTTTGAGGGAAAGGGGGTTTTGGCTGACTGCCAATAATGCCGCGAGGGCAGCCCGTCACACCATTCCGATAAAAGGACTTTATAATGCCTCCGCCAGGCAGCCAAATGATTCTGTACAGCCTTACCGACGTACTGTATTGCAAAGTTATCAAGTGCCCTCCATAGAAAGCGTAAAAGGAGAACCGCAGCCGTAACTGCAACCGATAAACCGCCGCCGATAGGCAAAACCTGCAAATAAAAATAAAAACCACCGCAAGTTAATCAACTTGCGATGGTCTGGCAGGGGTGGTAGGAATTGAACCCACGTCAAAGGTTTTGGAGACCCCTATTCTACCATTGAACCACACCCCTGTATCAGGGAGATAAAAATGGTGCACCATCAGGGACTCGAACCCCGGACCGACCGGTTATGAGCCGGTTGCTCTAACCAACTGAGCTAATGGTGCACAGCTTTATTATCCGCAATAAGCACTATATGTGCCTATTTGCTTATCTCTTTTC
>CANRII010000058.1 GCA_947630685.1 uncultured Ruminiclostridium sp.
CCACATGACGTGCAGCGTCCATTCCGTGCTTTTCGGCAGACAAAAAAGCCTCTCTTGCCAAAGCTCATCTTCCTTTCTGTAGGTCATGTATGTATTCTACAGCAAAGTAAGCGTGAATTTTGTCAAACAGAGGCTTTATTCCTATAATCTTTCGCCTTTTTCTCCGTTTATTTTTTAAGCCGTTCTATAATACGATAAAGAGTTACAAAATTATCCATGGTAAGCTCCTCCGCGCGTGCGGTGGGTTTAAGTCCGTTTTCGCTCATCATGTCGGAAAGCGTTTCTTTATTTATCCCGAAATATCCCGCCACCGGATTTATAAGCTGCTTTCTTCTTTGAGAAAACGCCTGCCTTACGCAGGAGAAAAACAGTTTTTCGTCGTCAACATCATACAAAGGGGTTTCGTGCGGCTCAAGACGTATCACCGCGCTTTCCACCTTGGGAGCGGGTATAAATGAGCCGGGGCTTACGTTGAACAGCTTTTTCGGGGAGGAATAATAATTCACCGCTATCGTCAGTGCCGAGCTGTTTCTTGTTCCCGGAACAGCACAGATGCGCTGCGCCGCTTCAAGCTGTACCATCACGGTGACCGATCTTATCGGCAGCCGTTCTTCAAGCAGCTTCATTATAACGGGAGAAGTGATATAATACGGCAGATTAGCACAGACCGAGGTTTCCATGCCGGAAAATTTATCGGCTATCAGTTGTTTCAGGTCAGTCTGCATAACATCGGCGAAGATGACCTCAACGTTATCGTATTCCGCCAGCGTTTCTTTTAGAATAGGCTGCAAAGTGCGGTCTATCTCCAGCGCCACTACCTTTTTTGCGCGCTTGGCAAGCTCGCAGGTCAGCACTCCTATCCCGGTACCTATCTCGATAACTCCGCTGTCGGGCGTTATACCGCTTTTTTCGGCTATCCTCGGACATACGGTAGGATTTATCAGAAAATTCTGCCCCAGCGATTTGGTAAATGAAAAACCGTATTTATTAAACAGCGATTTTATCTGTCCTATATCGGTAAGCGTCATTTTTTATCTCCCGGCTCAGCGATAGCCTCCAGCACCTTGAACGCCTGCTTAAGATTTGCCGCGCCGTAGATGCTGATACCGTAGTCTTCGGACTTGTCCAGTTCTTTAAGCGACGCTTTCGGCACGATACATTTTCCGAATCCCATGCGCGCGGCTTCTCTCACGCGCTGTCTTATATGAGAAACGGCCCTAAGCTCTCCCCCGAGCCCGACCTCTCCGAACACCGCGACGTCCTCTCCGATGACCTTATCGCACAGTCCGGAATACAGCGCCAGCGCCACCGCAAGGTCGCTCGCAGGCTCGTCTATTTTCAGTCCGCCGATTATGTTTATATAAACGTCAAACGCACCGAAAGCAAAGCCCGCGCGCTTTTCCAGAACGGCAAGCAAAACGCACAGCCGGTTATAATCAAAGCCCGCCGACACTCTCCTGGGCGCGGAAAAACCGCTCTTTGCCACTAACGCCTGAACCTCCGCCAATATAGGGCGGCTGCCCTCCATAGTGCAGAGAATAGTAATGCCGCTGACTCCCGCGGGTCTGCCGGACAGCAGCATAGCGGAGGGATTTTCGACCTCGTACAGTCCCTTGTCCCGCATTTCAAAAACGCCTATCTCATTCGTAGAACCGAAACGGTTTTTCGCCGCGCGGAGTATCCGATATGAGAGCTGCTTATCTCCCTCAAAGTACAGTACCGTGTCCACGATATGCTCCAAAACTTTAGGACCTGCGATACCGCCGTCCTTATTTACGTGTCCTACAAGGAAAACGGAAATGTCCAGCGCCTTAGCCGCGCGCATAAAGGCGTTGGTACATTCTCTGACCTGAACAAGGCTGCCCGGCACGCTTTGGATATCGGACAGCTGCATAGTCTGTATTGAGTCTATTATCATAACGCTCGGCTTTTCTGTGCGCATAGCTTCTATTATCGCATCACAATCGGTACAGGAGGAAATATACAGCCCCGGCGCATTTACTCCGAGGCGGTCGGCGCGCAGTTTTATCTGCCGCTCGCTTTCCTCTCCCGAAACATACATGACTCGCTGATCGGCCGCAAGCGTATTGCATATCTGAAGCAGCAGCGTGGATTTTCCTATACCGGGATCGCCTCCCAGCAGTACCAGCGAACCTCTCACCAGCCCGCCGCCCAGCACTCTGTCAAGCTCGTTCATGCCGGTCTTGCAGCGCGTTTCCTCCGGAAAATCCACGCCGTCTATCCTGCTCATGGTCATTTTAGCGGCGGTGTGGGCAGCGTTGCCGGAACGTTTTTCGCTTATCGTTTCCTCCAGCGTCCCCCATGAGCCGCAGGCATAGCAGCGGCCGTTCCACTTAGGGTACTCCTGGCCGCATTGCGAACATATATATACGGTTTTAGTCTTAGGCATTGTACTTCCTCATTTTTGGTATTATTCGGCAGAAACGGTCTGCATATAGCGGACTATGCCGTTGTATATCATAAACGCGACGCGGCGCTGATACTGCGGATCGGACAGCTTTGCCGCGTCGTCCGGGTTGGAAAGAAATCCGCATTCAATAAGCACCGCAGGATTTGAAGTGTTCTTAAATAAAAACAGCTCGCTGTCCATTATTTTTGTGGTGCGGTCGTTTTCCGGCTGGAGAGCATGAAAATTATCCTGCATTATCTGCGCTAAAAGCTGATTGTCGGGATTGTTCTCGTTATAGAATATCTGCGCGCCGAAATATTCCGGCTGAGTAAATTGGTTCTGATGTACGGACAGGAAAATACTGTCCTTCTGCCCCTCGATTATCTTTAATCGGTTTTCCATGTCGGATACTTTTTTATTTCTGAGTCCCTCCGTGCCGGAATCATATATCGCCTTATCGGAATCGCGGGTCAGTACGACGTTGAAGCCGCCCAGCGTCAGCATATCCCTCAAATCTTTTACTATAGCAAGATTTATGTCCTTTTCCGTTTCGCCGTTTATACCGACGCAGCCGCCGTCCTCGCCGCCGTGTCCCGCGTCCAGCACGACTGTTTTACGCTCGGTGACATTACCGCCGGAAACCGCCACCGCAAGCCGTGAAAAATCGGAGCTTACCGCTATCACGACAAAACAGCCCAGCAATACCAGTACCGCCGGTATTCTTGTCTTTTTAAGCAGCTTTTTGTCAGGCAGCTTGTTTTTGAGCTTATCAAAGAATAAACGTTTCATATCATATCCCGTCCTTTTTTGGAATTACTCAATAATATGAAACGTTCGGACAAAATATGTCCGAGCTAAAACGGCGCTGCGATTTATTTATACATTATCTTATCAGAATCAAACTTCTGCGTATATCCGAAATAATAACCGAAATGCGTTGCCACCGGTATCAGCGAATAGCACAGCATAAATATGAACGGCAGCACAACGTTCATCTGCTCTATCGTGTTGCCCTCCTTGCCGTCCGGTATCAACATCAGCGAAAGCGCATATACCAAGCCGTCCGCAAAGCGGTAATAAGGCAGGATATCCATATCCAAAAACAGAAAAGTGCCGGTCAGCTTATTTATCAGCAGCAATACCGACGGGATAAACATTACCAGCGTCAGTATTATGCCTATCTTAAGCCATTTATAGCTGTCAGGCGGCTCCGCCTTGTGCAGCCGCACGAAGTTTTGTTCGCGGTCGCCGTCTTTATATCCCACCGTGAACATCAGCGAGTAGAATATAATGAACGCAAGTATCACCACTACCACCTTGATAATATCCATTCCTATAAAAGGCGCCGTAGACAAGGTCATTATAGTACAAAGCACGTTGCCCAGCAGCATATATAAAAATCCTATCAGCAGCAGCTTTATAAATGATTTTCTGCCCGGTGTGCCGAATTGTTCCATAACCTATACCTCCTTATTGCTTTTTCTCGTTTATCACGTTATTATTCAGAATATTCTGCATTACCTCGCGCGCCTGTGAATTTTTCTCAAGCGCTTTATCGCTGTAGCTTATCATGTTGGGCGATTCTTTCTTAACGCCCATCACCAATATCTCCGGCGCGGAGTTTTCGTAGTTTGCCGCGGCTGCAAGCGGGGTATCCTTGAATTTTACGGTATACGTCCCGGACAAGCTCTCGTTTCCGGTGACCTCTGCGAGATCGGTAAACAGACTGTTGAAACGCTCCTTGTTTTCCTCGTCGCTGAGTTCGGGATCGGTGTATATGTTAGTATCGCATATCAGCATCTGAGCTACGCCGCTGTCGATCTCGCCGAAAAATTTAGCGTTATTCACGGTAATGTAGTATGAATCCGGCGTATCTTTGGTAAGGTCGATATAGTATACCTCGACATGAACATTGCCGTTTTTGTCAAAATCCGGACAATATTGCTCCAGCGCAAGCTCAATATCCATCGTCTTGCGGTACAGCTCCGGCGTATTCTCCGCGTTGGAGGTGACTAACAGCACACGCATGTCCGCCGCCTCTTTCGCCAATAACTGATACGTCAAAAAAGAGCCTACCGCGATGAAGAACGCCGCCACAATGATATACCACTTATTGTGATACCAGAAGTTGCCGAGCTTTGCAAGCCCTTTCAGCTCTTCTTTCTCGTGCGGCTTATCTACCTCTATTATCTCGCTGTCTTCTATAAGTCCCTGCTTTAATTTAAGCAGCTCCCTTTTTTCCTGATTTTCCGTTGCCAAATCTATATCCCCTTTTAGCTGTTTTTAACTTCTTTATTTTGGATCATATTCTCGATAAACTCAACGGCGTTCTGCTCGTTTTCGTCGTTGGTGTTTTTGACCGCCATATAAATTTCCTGAGAAAAAATTTTAAGCTCTTTTCCGATAGGTGAAGCGGAAAATTCCAGCATATAGCCCTCCGCTCCTATCTCCGACAGGTCGGCGAAATACTCTTCTGTCCCGGCGGATGCCATATCGGCGCTCATTTGTTCAAGATCCTCTTTTTTGCCTATAAATATCTGTGACGAGCCGTTTTCTATCTCCTCGTATTTTTCTATAAACCCGAGAGTAGGATCGTCAGGAGCCTGAGTGACCGTCACAACATATTGTCCGTCGCCGTTAAAATCCGGGCAGTATCGCGGAAGATTGCTTTCTAGCAGTCTGCGGGTAGTGGAGGAATACCAGCTGAGCGAATAGATACCGATATCCGGCTTCGGCTTGAAATAAAAGAACACCGCTATCACGGCAGCGACCGCTAAAACCAACACCCCCACGATAAGTATAACTTTATGATACCACAGCCAGTTTTTCGTTTTCTCCCCGGCGTTTTGCGGCATTTGCACGTCGTAGCCGTCCTCCGGCACGGTATCGCTTTTTTCTATAAGCCCTTGTTTGAGCTTTAACAGCTCGCGCTTGTCATTATCCTGTGACATTATTTCCTCCCTGCGACCGCGGCAGATATTTTTAATATATATTCAGGTTTTATTAAAGCCTTATCGTTTGCAAAAATATTCCCCGCTATTCTGACGGACAAACATTTTATCTAAATAATTTTACCACAAATCGGCAGATGTGTCAACAGTAAACGGCTCTGCCACGCAAGTATGCGTCAACAATTTGTTTCCAGACTTGAAAACCTATTAAATATATGTTATTATAGTAATATGAAACAATCGGGAGGAATAAATATGAAAATATCGACTAAAGGCAGATACGCACTGAGAATGATGATAGATCTTGCTCAGCACAGAGGCAAAGGATTCATTGCGCTTAAGGACATAGCCGAACGGCAGGGCATCTCAAAAAAATATCTGGAACAGATAGTTCCGATGTTCAGCAAGACAAATTACCTGAAAACGAACCGAGGATTTCAAGGCGGATATCAGTTAGCAAAATCTCCCGACAAATACACGGTCGGCGAGATACTGCGTCTGACAGAGGGCAGCCTTGCTCCGGTGGCGTGTCTTGAAAACGACCCTGTAGAATGTGAGCGCAGCGAGGAATGTCTTACTCTGCCTATCTGGAAAGGACTGCAAAAGGTGATAGACGATTATCTTGATAAAATCACGTTACAGGACATTTTAGACGGGAAATAAACATTAAGCGCTGCTTTTTTGTATACACTTGTATAGATAATTTCAACGACGATAATATAACATTAAACCGTCAGGTACACATCATACCTGACGGTTTTTAACGTTTTATAAAATTCAAAGCGGCAAAGCTCAATCCGATGTATACCAATAATTTCGGTATACTATTTCGGTGATACGCGCCGCGCATTCGCCGTCAGGCAGCGGATTTTTGATAAGCTCGTCATAAGTGTAGAGCATTTCGAGCGACGCTGTATCGGAATAAAATCTGTTCCCGAAAATATCGTCCGCGATAAACACATAGCGGTACTGATTTTGCTCGGATAACGGACGCTCATCTATCACGCCGCCGTTTTCGCCTATCGTTACCGTTTCGCCCTCGCTGAGCGGTATCTCGGACATAGCGCAGTCGTGCTCGGGATCTATCTCTTTGCGCAATATCGTTATCTTGTCGCCCTCTTTAAGCGGGGTGATATTTTTATCGGCAAGGTTATTTTCGTCCAGACCGTCCCAAAGCCCGATCACCTTATAATATCCGCCGCCGCTGTAGCCGTCGTCCCACACGAACATAAATCTTAGATTGCTGCGTTTGCCGTTTACGTTTACCGGCGCGGAAAAAATAATATGATCCCGGTTGCTGTCAACCACCGAATAATTAAGATATACCCCGTCCAGCGCCAGCCATATCCCGCGAAAGTTAGAAGTAAACGTCAAACTGTCCCAATCAAAATCAAGGTCGTTATCCTCACCCATGCAAAGCAGCTCGGCGGAAGGATCGGATATATTTTTGCCGTAATGAAAGCTAAGCAAAGAAAACTGCACCGACTTCAAATATTTTCGGCTTTCCTCCGTAAGCTGTATGCGAAAGTTTCCGCTTTCGTCAACGCTTCCCATATCGGAAAAGAAGATAGTTTTGCCGCCGTGATAGCCCGAATAAATTTCCGAAAGATAATCGCAGTATGAAGCGCTTGAGCATGCTTCGAGGTAGTTTGTCAATTCTGCGGCTGTGTACCTCTGCGGAAAATAAAGCGACACTCCGCCGAGGTCATTGCGTCCCCTGCCGCCGACTTTGTAGACTATCATTTGCTCGATCGCCTTTTTGAGCGGAACCGCAGCGGTGCTGTCGTCCGAGAGATTTTCCGCAAAGCCGTACAGGTCGATAAGGTTGCTTGCGCCCTCGTCATAACTTCCCGCGCCGAAGCGCGCTGACGTTTCTAAGGCACGCACTATTTTGAAATTGCCGTACTGTTTATTTATCTCTTGGGAAAGACTTGCGGCAAATTCATCAAACGCTTTTGAAAAGCCGTTATATTCTCTTAAATCGAACAATGAAAGCGTCGCGATATCGCCGCCGACCGAGTCCGAGCATTTTTCTATATAAGAATCGCAAACGGTCTTACCAACTTCCTCCGTGCTTTTTCCCGCGGAAAAATTTTCGATAAGCGCTTTGTAATCCCAGCCGCCGGTCGGCTCTATCTCCTCGGAGGCCAGCATATAATCGGCGTATTCCTTTACCGCTGCCGCCGTTTCATTCGTCGCCATCATACAGGCGTCAAAACCTATCAAGTCGAAATGTCTGCCGCTAAGCGCACCGACAAGCTCGTCCGGCATTAAGCAGTCCATGCCGAAATTTTCGTCATAGCACACCCCGCCCAAAGCGCCGCCGCCGTGGTCCCACAGTATAAGCGCGGTCTTTTCGGCAGGATACTCCGAAACGCAGTAGTCGATAAAATCGGACAGCGTCTGCTCTTCGCCCATGGAGATATTGTCCTGCCGCTGCTTTTCATTAAGCTCGCCGTCCTTTATTTCATATCTTACAACGGCGTTTGCGGGAATATCGTAATCACGCCACTTCTTCGCCCCGCCCGTCTGGATGACCACCGAGGTGTTTTCGTCCGCATAGGCGTTTATCATTTCGGCGATGTTCTTTGTTGCCGCTCCCTGCTTTGTTTCAAGAGTGCTGCCGCACATATAAACGTATACCGCAGATTTTCCCGCGCCGTTTTCGGGTACGGATATTTCCGATACCGGAGTCGATATATCTTCTAGCTTAGTATCTGTGCTTTTTTCGCAGCCCGAAAATACAAGGCAAAGCGACAGAGCGGCGCAAAATAGTATTCCTGATCTTCGCATTTTGATTTACTTAGTGATAAACTCTACGCACCGCGTTCCGTTTCCATAGCTATACGCGTGAGGATTGCCTTGTCTTACCAATCGGATAACGGATGGATCGGTATCCTTCCAGTGCATTAACGTAAAATCAAGGAACCACTCATAATCGTTATCTCCGGCAAGGCCGAACAATTCTTTTAGCTGAGAGCCGAAATTCTCTTTTGCCCATTTATCCCTTACAGCATCCATTCTGAATACCACGGCCGCTTTTTGACTAAGCGCCATATCGTAATCTCCGCTGTAATACAGATCGCTTTGCGGAGTGTGCTTTATGTTGAGATAAGCCAGTATATCTCCGGTAGCCGCATCTCCGAAAAGAGCGCTGTCAAGCTCCTCTTTAAGCGTTCTGCCTTCCATTCTCGACTTAAATTCCGCAAGCTGAGCATCGGTAAAGGAGAAGTTCATAATACTTTTTCTGCTTTTTGAATTTTGGAATTCTTCTTCGGAATACGCTCTTAAACGGTCGATATTTACCGATTTATTAATGACATAGCAGTACGCGTATCTGTCCTCCGTAACAACGGATTTTTTGATGTATTTGTATACGGGATCAACTACCCATATATTCTCGTCGATATATACGCTTAGAGGCAGATCTACGGGATAAGCGCCGAGCTTGCCTGTAGCTTCAAGAAATTCTTTCTTGTAATTCTTTATTGCCGCTTTATCCGTCCCGCCGGTGTTTCCGTACCCGTAATACAGCAGGATATGCAGCAGCGCTCTGTCCAGTACGTTTTCAACGCGATAACGATAGTCCAGCCGCGTTTGAATGCTCTGCGTTTCAAAATTGAATCTTTCGGTACACAGCTTATCAAACATACAGATAGGATTTACCGATGAGGAGGATTTCAAAGCGACAACCGCCTTATTGAAGTCGTCTTTTATCTCTTTCATCGTTTCGGTAAAGTCGTTGTACTTGCTCATTTCGCTTACGACAGCCTGAGAATATGCCGTCCACTCCTGCTCGTTATCAGATGTGGGCTGTTCGCTTGACGGCGCGGCTTCTTGAAGATATGTGTCGATACGGTTACAGGACTGCTCTATCTTGATAAGTATACCGTCAAAATCACCGAGAGTTTTTTGATAATCACGTGTTATCAGCTGTTTGAGCAGTTCGTTCTGCTCCGCTAACTGCTGTTCTATCTTGTCTATGCGGCTGTTTACCTGATCGATCTTAGCGATGATCTCGGCGTTATCATCTTTAACGGTGACGATCCCCGCAAAATTAAGCACCCAGGTTATAGCGTTATATGCCGATTCTACACCGCCTACAACGCTCGACACCTTATCGGCTATATCCGACAAAGCGTTAAACTCGCCCAAAAAATACATAGTATCGTAAGTTGTTTGTCCGTCAAAAAGCGAACGCCCGTAATTTTCCTCTGAATAATTCCTAAGGCAGGAGGTCTCTTCCGCCTTAGCGTCGCCCCAGCGGTTTATAAGCGTGCCGCCCGCTAAAATTATTTCGCCGTTCTTATCTATCGTTTCGGTGTCCTGACCGTTTGTATCGGTCGTGAAAATAAGCTCGGCAGCGGTGTCGCTCGTGCGGGTAAAGCTCTTTACCTCGGCGTCCTTAAAATCTTCGCCGAAGCTCACCTTTGAAGCGTCTAAGCTCTCGGCAAATTCGCCGTTGTTAGCGTACATTTCAACGGTGATCTCAAATTTCCCGTCCTTTTCGTCAACGTAATCGAAAACGGGATAGAACGACGCGGGCGTAAATCCCGCAGGAAGCTCGTTGCCCATGACCGTTACTTTGGCGTTTTCTAAAATTGCAGCGGCTGAGTTTTTGTCAACCGCGCCGTCAACGCTTAAAACAACGGTCGCCTCGTCGTCACCGACCGCGGTAACGCTTTCTACCTTTACGCCGCTCGGCTGCTCAAACACTATATCCTTTGCAGCTAACGCTCCGGCATCGGAAGTCACTATAAGCGGAACCGTTATCTTATTATCCGACGCCTCCAGTCTTTCTGCGTCAAAGTACATTTCAGACGTTTTTACCGGAATTTTTACTTCTATCGGCTGGATATTATCCTTTACCGCGTCCGCCGAGAGGCTAACCACACCGTCCAGGTACGCGTTGGAGCTTTCCAAAAACGCGATCTCACTGGTAAGCTGCATGGTGAGGTTCTTCCCTGCCGCCGACACGCTGTCCACACTCATATTTTCAAAAGAACCCGCAAGCGAAATATCGTCTTTCGTTACGTCCTGCGCATATTCGCCTTCATCAAGCGTAAACGTCAGCTTGACGGCGTTATCGGTCGCAAGCACATATTCCTTGTCGCAGCTAAGCTTATGCTCCTTAAAATCGACCTCGATGACCGCGCCAACGTCCAGCTTATCGATAAGCACGCCGTAAAGCTGCGTCTTGTTCTTTGCAGCGTCATTATCCTTAAAGGTAAGGTTTAGCGAACCGTCTGCGCCTGTAGAAGCGTCGATAACATCAGCGTACTTCTTGCCGTCGTCCTCGCTGTCAGCGGAATCATCAAAGTACGCTATCTGTACATCGTCTTTAGTAACGCCGCTAAGGTCCGCTTTATCGGTTTTAAGCGACGTGGTGTACACTCCCTCGGACGAGTAGCCGACAGATTCGGCCGAGGCTTCCGAAATATCGCTTTCCGTCTGAGCAGCGCTTGTGCTGTCGCCCGGCACAGTATCGCTGCCGCCCTGTGAGTCGCTGCAGCCGGACAGACTGAACGCCGATGACAGTATTACAACGCTAAGCGCAAGGCAAATAGCTTTTTCGTACTTTTTCTTCATAACTTTACTCCTTTTATTTTTTATATATATTACATGTAAAAGCACCGTACAAAGTATTCAGAGCCTGCTTGAAAACAGGCTCGATAAATAATTACTATATTTTCATTATAGCACTTGTTTGTTCATTTTTCAACTGCTTATTAAAGAATTTCGGAAGAAAATTTTGGGTGGCGGAAAGATGGGATATACAGCTTATCAAATCTTTGACAACGCCTCGCAAATATCGCAGTTAATGCAAACGCTTTGTTTTGATATTTCATCAGGCGCATACGCCTCGCCGTAATTCAAGCAGGCGTATACGGCTTTCGGATTTTGCTTTGTCATTCTCCAAAACGGATATTTTATGATAACGGGCGTGTTATAGCCGACTCCGAGTTCCAAAAACAGCACATGCCGGCCGTCTTGCTTTTGCAAAAATTTATCGTAACGTTTTGCCGCCGCATGCCAGCCCTCGTCCTCGACAAACTTATCATCGCTGCGCAGATTCATAGTCATCGGTTTTCCGCACTTCGGGCATTTTGGGATAAGCTCTGTAGGTATCTTCATATTTTTCTGCAATTTAACCATATCCTTGATGATCGCTTCGTTGTCATAAGTGACTTTATGGCACGGCTCGGAGCATTGAAACAGCCCGTAATCCCCCTGAGTATAGAAAAGCCTTGACTTATCAAAGCCCGCCTTTTGGAATTGATGATCGACATTCGTGGTAATTACAAAATAATCTTTGTCCTTTACAAGCTCGAAAAGCCGTTTATATGTGCCGTTGTCTGTATCCGCATAGCGGTTGATATAGATATACCGCGACCAGTACGCCCAGAATTCCTCCTGCGTTTCAAATGGGAAAAAGCCGCCGGAATACATATCCCGAAAGCCGTATTTCTCCGCAAAATCGCCGAAATATTTTTCAAATCTTTCGTTACTGTAGGTAAATCCCGCCGCCGTGGAAAGTCCCGCACCTGCGCCTATTACTATCGCTTCGGCAGTTTTCCATTCGTTTTTCAGCCGCTCAATTTCCGCTGAACAGTCGCTTGTAAATTTCATGATCTTCCTCCGAAAAAACGTTGAAAATAATTTTAATTTCGTGATTTTTCAGAAATTCACGCACAGTCTGCACGGCAATTTCTGCGGCTTCGTTATGCGGGAAGCCGAACACTCCTGTTGAAATGCAGCAAAACGCAACACTCTGAATTTTATTCTGAACGGCAATTTCAAGACAGCTTTTATAGCAGCTTTCAAGCAGCCCGCAATGCTCCGCCGTGAGTTCTCCCCGTACGATAGGACCGACCGTGTGTATCACATATTCGCACGGCAGATCATAGGCGGGCGTGATTTTTGCCATGCCTGTGGGTTCTTCGTGACCCTGCGCCCGCATAATTTCAGCGCATTTATACCGCAAACGCACTCCCGCAAATGTATGGATACAATTGTCGATACAGTTGTGGCAAGGCTGCCAGCAGCCGGTCATTCCGGAATTTGCGGCGTTGACGATAGCCCCGCACCTTAACGTTGTGATATCGCCTTTCCAAAGGTAAATTTTATCTTCTATCGGCGTAAGATCGGCAATGTCCGTAACGCCCCTGCTTTCAGTAAGCTCTGTAAGGAATTCGTCCTCGGCACGCAAAAATTCGTCGCTTGCTTTCACGGCGGGACGGATATTTACAAGACTTCTGTAAATCCGGAATTTCTCGTTTTCATCTTCGGATATCTCGATATTGCCTATATCGTTTCTTTCCGAAAGAAGATAGTTTATTAAAAAATCAAGGTTGCTGTTCATGTATTTATTTCCCTCATGGCTTAAAAATGTTCCCTGCCGGTTTAGAAAATGAAGTCGCTGTTTTAGCGGCAGGAAATTTCGCTTTTATCCATTCTTTCTAATACATCGATCATATCATGCCATTCATGAATATGCAGATGTTCACATTTTGGAACGCATTCAGCCGAGCGGTCTTTGTACCCTCTGTCGGTTTCATTATCGTACCAAACGGGATATATGCCGACCTGCGCCGCACCCTCGATATCCGCTTGCGGATTGTCCCCACAGTACCATACTTCGTCGGCAGACAGTCCGGCTTTCCGCAAGGCAATATCAAATAAGATGCGGTTTGGCTTGCGCACAATATAATCACTGGAAGTCATGACAAATTCAAATCGATTCATCGGCAACAGTCTGTTTAGCCGCTCCGACAAAGCATCGCCCGACCATAGCAGATTACTTATCACCGCACTTCTTATACCATTCTTATTGATGAAATCAAGCATGATATCCGCTTTAGGCATAATAGCACCCATAGAGGCGCCGTTCCAAAAAACTTTTTCCATTTCAAGCGGCGTCAGAGAAAACTCTATTCCAAGATACTCATATAACACTTTATCACCGATCTGACCGCCAATATCGTATCCGATTTTACGAACGTTTTCTAAATGCTCTCCGTAAATCAGTTCTGCCGCTTTTCTGACGTCATCCAGCGTACAGTGATCAGGATTTTTCGTGGCATACTTTAAAAGTTCAGCATTTCCTCTGTCAGTATCCCAACCGGGTTCATACAGAAGCGTATGTCCATTATCGAATAGGATCATTTTGGGATATCTCAATCAAATCACCTCATTAAATTTCGTTATCGCTCAAAATAATAATACCATAAAACCGGTAATAAATCAACCGCTGCCGTTCACCGCTCAAACATATAAAAAACCGAACAGCTAAAAATACTGTTCGGTAAAAATATTCAGTATAACCGTGTGAACCTTTTATCTTTCTTAGAATTTGAAGGCGTTATATTTATTCTCTCCAAGGCAGCTTTACGTCCGGCGTTTCAAGCACCATCACGTCCTGGAGCTCGTAAGTAATGCCGTTCTCATCAAGCTCTTTCAAAAACGCGTTGATAAATATCGGATCGGAGAAAGGCTGAATAAAATCAAGGATGAATCTGCCGCCTACAGCAGAAATTTCGATAACGATAGTTCCGCCCGTGCCGCGTGTCCATATTCTGAAATCGCGAATATACTTTTCCGCTTCCGGATAGTTCATTTTGCCTACATAGCTTACCGTTGCCGAAGTAAAGTCCTTTGTCATTTCGTCTATCATTCCCGCAGTTGCAATACGCTCCTCGTCCGACTTTCCGGATATTATCATCTGAGTAAGACCGTTCTGATTTGCCAATCCTCCCAGCACCATTTCTTCCGTTGTCTGAGCAAAGACCATCTTGCGGTAAGACGCCGCCTGCTGATCCAAAGGCAACACCCGTATATTCTCATTGTATTCCAGAAAAGCAGCTCCAACAAGATTCTGATGTGCAAGCGGCGCTTTCAAAATATTGCGCTGATTGACCGCAACGGTAATACGGATCACGTCGGGGTCGTTCGGGAACAAGCGATACAGCGCGCGGCTAAGCAAAAGAGAGACCATGGTGGACGGGCTGCCGTTATTTTTAACATTGAACTGCATAAACTCGCTCTCCGAAAGCGCGATACTGTAAACGGTCACCTGATCCTCTTCTTTCAGTCCCGCCGACTTTGTAGGGATCATGGCTTTAGGCAATTGCCCGCCAGACGGAGCGGGAAGATCTGTCAACTTAGCTATGGGATCATCCCATTCTTCCTGCGCGATAACGTCGCCGACAAGACGGACTCCCTCTTTTGACAATTCAACGCCGTATCTCTCGGACAAATAGTAGTACAGGAAAGTACGAAGTACCTCATAAGCGCCGGTTCCGTCGGTTATCGCATGGTATATATCCAAAATTACCCAATCATCAAAGTAGGAAAAGGAAATAAGGTGATAATTAGATTCGGCTGTATTCAGTTTAACTCCGGACAAAGAATGTGTGACCGTCACCGGTCTGGGGTTAGGCGCAAGATAATATTCTCCGTCTTTTTTCAGTTCCACGCATAGATACGGATAACGCTCCATAGTTTGAGCCGCCGCGTGCCGCATAGGCGCTTCCTCCACTAAATCGCACATTCGTACACGAATACGCATCATGTTGGGTTTATCCCAGTTTAACGAATAAAGCGTGCGCAATTCCGTAAATAACTTCTGATCCATTTCTTGCCTCCTGATATAAACAAGTTTTCCATTTTCGTATGCCTAAATTATTATATCAGCACTCCCAAATAATGTCAAGAAGTTAATGATAATTTTGTAAAATTTTATGCAGCAGAAGCATTTTCATATTTTTTCAAAAAATGTCCATTTGTCAATGATGTGAGACCGTTTAATTAGAAAAAATGAAAGCTTCTGTTTGAACGAGGAGCGTA
>CANRII010000059.1 GCA_947630685.1 uncultured Ruminiclostridium sp.
GCAGCCGGATTGCAACGGTCATTCAACGGTGTTCGACGGAGTTGCATGGCTAAATAACGAGCCGGGTGTGCGGGATATGTGTATTCTCCAAGCGCCGGAGGAGGAAGGAGTTTATTTAGCTGAGATAGATATGGATATGCTGCGGGATTATCGTAATCGTGAAGTTATGGGAAACAAGTACCGCCATCCGAACAAATATAAGACTTTGACAACGGATATTGAATGAGAATGTATATACGCTCAAAACCGCCTTATGGTACACACATAAGGTCGGTTATAATTCAGTAATACACATTTTAATTTGAGGAGAAAGCTATGTGCATAGTATGTGACAGAATACAGATGATAAAATCCGGAACAAACCCGTATTTTGTTAAAGAACTTGATACAGGCTATGTTGTTATTGGCGACAATCAACACTTCAGAGGTTATACTTTGTTTTTGCTGAAGGATCATTTGACCGAGCTGTTTGAATTAAAAGATGATACAAGGGCAAGGTTTCTTGCCGAAATGACGATCGTAGCAGAAGCGGTTGCAAAAGCATTTGGCGCGGAAAAGATGAATTATGAATGTTTAGGCAACGGTGACGCACATCTGCACTGGCATTTATTTCCGAGAGTAAACGGCGATCTTGGCAGTTACGGGAACAATGGCATAGGGCCGGTTTGGTGGTATCCGAGAGAAAAAATGTATTCAGATGATAACAGACCGAATGATGAAGAGCTTGAAATAATGAAACAAACCTTGCACAATGAAATTGAAAAATTACTGTGCGTATCAAAATCAACATAGATATTTTTATAAACAAAAAACAGAGAGCATATACCCTCTGTTTTTTATTTTTAATTTTGAAAGCTGATCACTTGAGCTCGACTTTACCGCCGGCCTCTTCGATCTTAGCCTTGATCTCCTCAGCCTCAGCCTTGGGAGCGGCTTCCTTAAGAGTCTTAGGAGCAGCCTCAACCAGCTCCTTAGCCTCCTTAAGACCTACACCGCAGATGTCCTTAACAAGCTTGATGATGTTCATCTTGGACTCGCCGAAGGAAGCCAGAACAACGTCAAACTCAGTCTTTTCCTCAGCGGCTGCGGCAGCGCCTGCGCCTGCAGCGGGAGCGGCAGCAACAGCGGCTGCGGATACGCCGAATTCCTCTTCAAGTGCCTTTACCAGCTCATTGAGCTCTAATACGGTAAGACCCTTAACTTCTTCAATAATGCCTAAAATCTTCTCTGAAGCCATTTTAATTTTCCTCCATATTATGTTTGTAGTAGTTTCATACAGATTCCCGCGATCATGCGGACTGTTTCTTTTCGATCTCGCTTATTGCGATAGCAAGTCTCTGAATGGGAGACTGAAGCATAAATACCAGCTGGGAAAGCAGAGTTTCCTTGGAAGGCAGCTTTGCGTAAGCGATAACCTCTTCCTTGCTGATAGCCTTTCCGCTGACAAATCCTTTCTTAATGCTGAATTGTCCATCGGAATCCTCTTCCTGCTTGTAAAGCAGCTTAGGAGCGGTGATGATGTCGTCCTTTGCAAGCGCTATTGCGGTAGTACCCTCAAGTACGTCCTCGATGCCCTCAATGCCCGCCTCTTTTGCGGCACGCTTTAACAGGGTGTTCTTTACTACAAAGTAGTCTATCCCCGCCTCGCGCAGACTTTTTCTCAGCGCGGTATCGTCGGCAACGGTAATGCCCTTGTAATCGACGATGACGCCGCACTCGGCGTTCTTGAGCTTTTCGGTGAGTTCTTCAACGAAAGCCTGCTTGGACTGTAATACGCTCTGACTCGGCATAAACGGTTCTCCTTTCGTATATTTACTGTTCAAAAGGAAAAATAAAAGCCCATGTTCACAGAGGAACAGGGCGGAAAAATCACTATTTTCCCATTCCTCGGCAGGCGGAAAATAATTCCGTTAGCGGTAGACCGACCTGCTGTCTTTAGAACAGCTTTGTTATTATAACACAGTTTTTTGTATTTGTCAAGCGATTTTGGATTATTTTTTTCTAAGATCGATAACTCTCTGCGCTTTACCCTGGAATCTTTGTATCGTCTTGGGCTCTACCAGCGATACCTTTACCGAAATGCCCAGCACGGTCTTAAGGTCGTGGTCTACTCTCTTACGCAGATTTTCCAATGCGGAGAAGCTCTCAAGCAGGCTTTCGTCCGCTATCTCGCACTTTACCTCCAGCGCGTCGTGGCTGCCCTCGCGGGTGACGACTATCTGATAATGCGGAGCGACCTCTTTTATAGTCATGATAACGCTTTCTATCTGCGACGGGAACACGTTTACCCCGCGTATTTTAAGCATATCGTCGGTACGCCCGGTGGTTTTCGCCATACGCGCGTGAGTACGTCCGCATTCGCATTTTTCGTAAGTTATCGAGGTGATGTCCTTGGTGCGGTATCTCAGCACCGGAAGCGCCTCCTTGGACAGCGGAGTCACGACCAACTCGCCCTCTTCTCCCTCCGGCAGCACCTCGCCGGTCTCCGGGTCGATTATCTCCGGCAGGAAATGATCCTCGTTGAAGTGCAGACCGCAGCGCAGGTGGCATTCTCCCGAAACGCCGGGTCCGATAAGCTCGCTCATGCCGTAATTGTCGGTGGCGAGCAGGTGCAGTCTTTCCTCCACCTGTGCGCGCATTTCGGCGGTGCAGCCCTCAGAGCCGAACAGTCCGAGCCTTAGCTTTATATCGTCGCGGCTGTAGCCCAGCTCCTGCGCCATCTCCCCTATATGCAGAGCATAAGACGGAGTGGATACCAATGCCGTCGTGCCAAAATCCTTCATAAGCATTATCTGCTTTTCGGTATTTCCGGAGGAACACGGCACTACGGTAGCGCCTATCTTTTCCAGTCCGTAATGCAGTCCCAGCGCGCCGGTGAACAGTCCGTAACCGAAGGATATCTGAACTATATCCTCGTCGGTAGCGCCCGCCGCGGTAACTATTCTCGCCATGCAGTCCGACCACATATCAAGGTCGTTTGCGGTGTAGCCGACAACGGTGGGCTTTCCGGTAGTGCCGGAGGACGCGTGCAGGCGCGTCACCTTCTTCATAGGTACCGCAAACATGCCAAACGGATAGTTGTCGCGAAAATCAGCCTTGGTGGTAAAGGGTATGTACTTTATGTCCGACAATGTTTTAAGCTTCGAGCAGTCAAAGCCCGCCTCGTCAAGCTTCTTTTTGTACAGCGGAACGTTGTCGTAGCAATACTTTACCATGTGTTTGAGTTTTTCAAGCTGGAGCTTTTCTATCTCCGCTCTCGGCATGGTTTCGATGTCCTTTTGAAAAAACATTATATTATCCTTCTTTCAGTTTGTATATTCACATTTGAAATCGGTAAACCGCGCGGTATTTTCCCCAACGGCATATAATCCTGTCATCACGCCGGTAAACCCGCCGGATACCTCTGTGGAAAGGTACTTTGACTGCCCCATTCCGAGAAAGCTCTCCTTTTCGCCGTCGGATACGTAAAATTTATAAAACAGATTATCGGCGCGAACGATAAGCCGCGCGCTGCCGCTTACTTTTACGGTATTTTCGATATGCCTTATCCCGCCGATATTGAGCCGCAGCAGCGCCTCATACCCGCTGTAGGTCTTTCTTATCGCGGCGTCGTAATGCTCCTGCTCGCACATATACATAGATATTCCCGCCTCGCCGCAGTCAAGTTCAAGCGCTACCGACAGTTCAAAATCAAACTCCCTTTGCCGCAGCGCGATAAACGTCGGAGAGCCCACCTCGTCTAAAGTCACGTCGGTTCCGTGCAGGATATAGCTTTCGGCGGAAAGCTCGTAATTTTCCGGCACGGGACAGCGCAGAAAGCACCAATCTATATGCGGGTCGGTGCTTGCAAAGGTAAATACAGGCAGCGGCTTTTGGCAAAAATCGCCTTTTATCTCGTAGCTGTCGTCCGTAGTGCCGTCCCTACCCGCCTTTATCCAGCCGTCCCTAAATCTCACCGGAGTGAGAAAGACCTCTCTGCCAAGCGTGTGGTAGGTCATCCAAAGATGTATCTGTCTGAATCCCAAGCTAAGTATGAACCAGTCGCCGTTATTGTCGCAAACGAGATCGCCGTGACCTATACCCTGTATGATGTACGGCGCTTTGTTGCGGTTAGTTAGTATCGGATTTTCGCCGCGCGGGGCAAACTCTCCCCAGACGCTTTCGGACACGGCTAGGGTTATCATGTGACCGTACTCGGTGCCGCCCTCCGCCGCCATAAGATAATATCTGCCGTCTATTTTGTACATGTGAGGGCTTTCGAGGTAACGTCCGCCGCTTCCCTGCCAGATACAGCGGGAGGGGGTGAGCTTTTTGCCGGTGGCGATGTCTATCTCGCATTGTACCACGCCGTGTACTCCCTCGCTGTCGCTGCCGTTGGAGATAAAGTAGGCTTTCCCGTCCTCGAAAAACAGCGACGGGTCTATGCCGTCCTGCTCCACCGTGACGGGGTCTGACCATTCCCCGTAAATATCATCGGTGTAAACGTAAAAATTTTCGTGGGTGGTATCGTTGGTAGTAACCATATAGAACCGCCCGTCATTGTATCTTATAGTGGGAGCGAAAACTCCGCCGGAGCTGTTCACGTTTTCCAAAGCGACTTGATTTTTTCGGGTCAGCACATAGCCTATCTGCTTCCAGTTTACAAGATCCCCGCTTTCAAACAGCGGAACGCCGGGAAAATACTGGAACGAGCTGCACACCATATAGAATCTGCCGTTCGCCTTGCATACGCTGGGGTCGGGGTAAAATCCGCTCAGCACGGGATTTTTATAGATCATTTTACTTTTTCCTTAGTTCTTGTCGCCGCCGATAGCCTCGGTAACAACGACCTCGTTTTTCTCCTCATAGCAGGAGAATATTTCGTCTACCTCTTCTTTCTTCATTCGCGGAGTGATAAGGCTGACTATCGGCACGATTATAAGACCCGCTATCATGGTAAGCGCGCCGAGATTTACCGGTGAAGCAAGCGAGAATCCGAGGAAGGTGCCGGTAGGCTTTATTATCATGTGCAGCACGGTAGCGCCTACGCCAACTATAAAGCTTGCGTATACCGACGCGCGCGTAACGCCTTTCCAGAATAACCCGTACATGAACGGCGCTAAGAACGCTCCCGCGAGCGCACCCCACGAATATCCCATAAGGTCGGATATCAGCGCGTTTTTATTAAGCGCGATAACTACCGATACTATAAGGAATACCGCGATAAGCACGCGCATTATGATAAGCGATCTCTTTTCGTCTATCTTGCCCTTTGAAAAAGGCTTGATAAGGTCTAACGTCAGCGTCGAGCTGGAAGTCAGCACAAGCGAGGACAGCGTGGACATCGACGCGGAAAGCACCAGTACCACCACTATGCCTATCAGTATCTCGGGCAATGTTTCCAACATTTTCGGAACGACGCCGTCCGAGCCTATCTCGGCAAACTGTTCGTCGGTGACGAAGATACGTCCGAAGCCGCCTAGGAAGTAGCTGCCGCCCGCGATTATGAACGCGAATGCGGTGGAAACTATCGTGCCGGTCTTTATGGATTTTTCGTCCTTTATCGCATAGAATTTATGTACCATCTGAGGAAGTCCCCAGGTGCCGAGCGAGGTTAGGATTATAACGCCCAGCAGGTTCATCGGATCGGGTCCGAAGAACGAGGCGAAGCCGCCGTTTAAGTCCGGTGTGGGAGTTCCCGCGGTGCTTACCTGTGACAGCTGATTTACCGCCTCGGTAAAACCGCCCTTTGAGGCAAGCGTAGCGAGTATCACCGCGACTATGCCGACTATCATTATTATACCTTGTACGAAGTCGTTTATAGCGGTCGCTTTGTAGCCGCCGATGATGACGTATACCGCCGTGATTACAGCCATACCGATAACGCAGTAGGAATAATCTATCTGGAACGCCATTTCAAACAATCTTGAAAGGCCGTTGTACACGCTCGCGGTGTACGGGATAAGGAACACGAACACTATAAGCGCGGATATTATCTTCAGCGTCTTGCTGTTAAAGCGCTTTTCAAAAAACTGCGGCATGGTCGAGCTGTCAAAGTGCTTGGTCATTATCCTTGTGCGCCTGCCCAGTATCACCCACGCCATCAGCGAGCCTATAAGGGCGTTGCCTATACCTACCCAAGTGGTGGCAAGGCCGTAGCTCCAGCCGAATTTTCCGGCATAGCCTACGAAAATGACCGCCGAAAAATAAGAAGTGCCGTAAGCGAATGCAGTAAGCCACGGTCCTACCGAACGTCCGCCTAGTACATAATCATCGACAGTACCCGCCTTTTTGCGGCAGTAGATGCCTATGCCGACAACAAAAAGTACATAGATGATGAGAATTGCCAGTACCATAAAATCTTTTCCTCCGGTGAAAATCTGTTAAGTTAAAGTGTGATCGGTGTAAATCACTAAAGTAAATTATAACTGATAAAAAGTTTTTTGTCAACATGACATATTAGCAAATCGAAATCGGTTTTTTGTACAATTTTTATGCTTTCAAATTGTGCGGTATATCAAGTTACCCCGAAAAACCGCATTAAAATAAGGTTTGTTGAAGCGCTCGGAAATTTCCGCAAAAGCGAAAAAGTTAATATCGTCATATTAAAGTCATAATCATGCTAGAAAAATTTTTTAGTAAGTGCTATAATAATTTGTGAAAAATGCACAGGACTTTGGTCGTGTGTCTAAAAATAAAGCAGGAAGGTACAGTACAATGGCAGAAAACAGACTTATCGGCGATTATCCGGTCATCGGCATACGCCCGACGATCGACGGACGCAGAGGCGTGCTCGGCGTGAGAGAATCATTAGAGGAGCAGACCATGAACATGGCTAAATCGGCAGCAAAGCTGTTTGAGGAAAATATAAAATACTCAAACGGCGAGCCGGTGAAGGTAGTCATAGCCGACACCACTATCGGCAGAGTTGCGGAGGCGGCTGCCTGCGCGGACAAATTCAAGAAAGCGGGCGTTGACATCACGCTGACGGTAACTCCCTGCTGGTGCTACGGCGCGGAGACTATGGACATGGATCCCATGACGATAAAGGGCGTATGGGGCTTTAACGGCACGGAAAGACCGGGCGCGGTATATCTTGCGTCGGTGCTTGCTACCCACGCTCAAAAGGGGCTGCCCGCGTTCGGAATATACGGGCATGACGTTTGCGAGGCGGACGACACCTCTATCCCCGACGACGTAAAGGAAAAGCTGCTGCGCTTTGCGCGTGCGGCGGTAGCCTGTGCCACCATGCGCGGAAAGAGCTATTTGCAGATAGGCTCTATCACGATGGGTATCGGCGGCTCGATAATCGATCCGGCGTTTATAGAAGAATATCTCGGAATGAGAGTAGAATCGGTGGACGAGGTGGAAATAATCCGCCGCATGACCGAGGGGATATACGACGAGGAAGAATACCGCAAAGCGCTCAAATGGGTTAAGGAAAAGTGCAAAGAGGGCTTTGACAAGAACCCGGAAAATCTCCAGAAATCCCGCGAGCAGAAAGACGCGGACTGGGAATTTGTCGTAAAGATGATGTGTATAATCAAGGATCTGATGAACGGCAACAAAAACCTCCCCGCAGGGTGCGAGGAAGAAAAGGTCGGTCACAACGCCATCGCCGCAGGATTCCAGGGGCAGAGGCAATGGACAGACTTTTATCCCAACTGCGACTTCCCGGAGGCTATGCTCAACACCTCGTTTGACTGGAACGGCGCGCGTGAGCCGTATATACTCGCTACCGAAAACGATGTGCTGAACGGGCTGGGCATGCTGTTTATGAAGCTGCTCACCAACCGCGCTCAGATATTTGCGGACGTTCGCACCTACTGGAGCCCGGAGGCGGTAAAGAAAGCCACCGGATACGAGCTTGAGGGCATAGCAAAGGAAAGCGGCGGATTTATCCACCTGATAAACTCCGGCGCGGCGTGTCTTGACGCATGCGGCAAAGCAATAGGCGCCGACGGCAAGCCGGAGATGAAGCAATGGTTCGACATGACCGATAAGGATATAGACGCTATCATGAACGCTACCACCTGGAATTATGCCGACCTCGGATATTTCAGAGGGGGCGGGTATTCCTCAAGGTTCGTTACCGAAGCCGAAATGCCGGTAACTATGATAAGGCTTAATCTTGTAAAAGGATTAGGACCCGTTTTGCAGATAGCGGAGGGCTGGACCGTCCACCTGCCCGACGAGGTGACCGACAAGCTGTGGAAGCGCACCGATTACACCTGGCCGTGTACCTGGTTTGCTCCGAGGACTACCGGCAAGGGCGCGTTCAAGACCGCCTATGACGTGATGAACAACTGGGGCGCAAATCACGGCGCGATAAGCTACGGACATATCGGCGCAGACCTCATCACGCTTTGCTCTATGCTGAGGATACCGGTCGCTATGCACAACGTTCCGGAGGAAAAAATATTCCGTCCCGCGGCATGGAACGCGTTTGGCATGGATAAAGAGGGGCAGGACTACAGAGCCTGCAAGGCATATGGACCGATGTACAAGAATATAAGATAATGGGAAAAAGAGTGCTTGCGATAGATCTCGGTGCGTCGAGCGGGCGTGCGATATTAGGAACGCTTAAGGGAGATAAGCTCTCCCTTACCGAGATACATCGCTTTTCAAACGATCCCGTAATACTGAACGGGACAATGTACTGGGACGTACTGAGGCTGTTTCACGAGATAAAGCAAAGCCTTATAAAATCCAAGGAATACGGCGCGCCGGACAGTATCGCGATAGATACTTGGGGCGTGGATTTCGGACTGCTGGACAGTAAGGGCAGACTGCTTGAAAATCCGGTGCATTACCGCGACGGCAGGACTGCGGGCATGACCGAAAAGGCGTTCGGGCTTATAGATAAGGAAAAGCTTTACGCGGCGACCGGAAACCAGATAATGGAGATAAACACCGCGTTTCAGCTTTTATCGCTGAAAGAGGAACGACCCGACCTTATCGAGCGCGCGGATAAGCTGCTGCTTATGCCTGACCTGTTCGCATATTTCCTCTGCGGGAATAAACGTGCGGAGCGCTCGATAGCCTCTACGACTCAGCTTTTCGATCAGCATAAAAAGGACTGGTCGTACTCGACGGTAAACGCGCTCGGCATAAAGGAAAGCCTGTTCCCTCCCGTAATTGAAAGCGGGTGCGAACTCGGTATGCTGTCGGCCGAGATATGCAAAGAGCTTGATATACCGCCCTGCAAGGTCATTTCGGTCTGCGGACATGACACACAGTCGGCGCAGGTCGCTGTTCCCGCCGAGGAAAAGGACTTCGCGTTTTTATCCAGCGGGACATGGTCGCTGCTGGGCACCGAGCTCGACGAGCCGATAATAAACGAGTCCTCCGCGGCGCTCAACGTCACCAACGAGCAGGGCTTCGGCGGAAAAACGTCGTTTCTTAAAAACATAATCGGGCTTTGGCTGATACAGGAAAGCCGCCGTCAATGGATAAGAGAGGGCAAGGAATACAGCTTTGCCGAGCTGGAAAAAGCCGCAAGAGCCGCCGAGCCGTTCAAGTGCTTTATCGACCCTGACGCGCCTGTCTTCACTCCCGCCGGCAATATCCCGCGCAGGATAAAGGAATATTGCAAGGATACTTCTCAGCCGGTGCCGGAAAGCGTCGGAGAGATAATGCGCTGCATATACGAAAGCCTTGCGATGAAGTACCGTTATTCCATTGCGCAGCTTGAGGAGTGTACCCAAAAAAGGTTCAATACGCTGTATGTGATAGGCGGCGGCACCAAGGACGGATTTTTGTCCGAGCTTACCGCGTCCGCCTGCAAAATAAAGGTGTCCGGCGGTCCGGTAGAGGCTACCGCGCTTGGCAACATCGCGGTGCAGCTTATCGCACATAAAGAGATAGCCGACCTTGCCGAGGCGCGCAGGATAATTTCCCGCAGCGAAAAAATATACGCCTGCGAGCCGAAAGCCGGCGATTGGGATACGGCGTATGAGAGATTTCTCGCGCTGCTATAGAAAGGATCTGAATTTATGCTTAAAAACATACCGCCGATACTCTCGCCGGAGCTGCTCAAAACTCTCTGCGAGATGGGACACAGCGACCGCATAGTTATCGCGGACGGGAATTTCCCCTGTGAGAGCATCGGTAAAAACGCCAAAGTTATACGCTGCGACGGACACGGCGTTCCGGAGCTGCTGGACGCTGTGCTTACGCTGTTCCCGCTGGACACCTACGTTGATAAGCCGGTGAACCTCATGCAGGTAATGCCGGGCGACAACGCCAAAACTCCTATCTGGGAGGAATACAAGGCGATAATAGCAAAGCACGATCCGCGCGGAGCGGACACGGTGGGCGAAATAGAGCGTTTCGCGTTTTATGAAGAGGCGAAAAAAGCCTACGCGATAATCGCCACCGGAGAAAAAGCGGTCTACGCTAACATCATGCTTCAAAAAGGCGTTGTATAATGTGATAAGGAGGAAAAATTATGTATGAAGAAATAAAAGAACAGATGGTGGACATCTGCCATAAGCTTTGGCAAAAAGGCTGGGTAGCCGCAAACGACGGCAATATAACGGTAAAGGTCGGCGAGAACAGGTATTTAGCCACCCAGACCGGAGTAAGCAAAGCGTTTATCACGCCGGATAAGATAGGTCTTATCGACGGGGATTTCAACACGATAGAGGCAAAGGAGGGCTGGCGTCCCTCGTCGGAGGTGAAAATGCACCTGCGCTGCTATCAGGAACGCCCGGACGTCGGCGCGGTAGTACACGCACACCCGCCGGTATCTACCGGATTCGCCTGCGCGCACCTGCCTATGGACGATTACTGCATGATAGAAACGGTCATCGCGGTAGGCTCTATACCGCTCACCCCGTACGGTACGCCCTCCACTTATGAAGTACCCGACGCGATAACGCCGTATCTTAAGGAGCATGACTGCATGCTGCTGGAAAACCACGGCGCGCTTACCGTAGGCGCAGACCTTATCACCGCTTACTACAGAATGGAGACCATGGAGTTACAGGCGCATATCTCGCTGGTAGCGCGGCTGCTCGGCGGAGTTAAGGACATTTCCCGCGAGAACATCGACCGCCTTATCGGAATGAGAGAGCAGTACGGAGTTACCGGCAAGCACCCCGGATATAAGAAATATCAGTAAAGCGCGGCGCATAAAATTTATAAAACATAAAAAGGAGCTGTTTATATGAAGGTACTTATGCTTAACGGCAGTCCGAGAGCGCAGGGCAACACCTTTATCGCTCTTAACGAGATGAAGAAAATTTTTGACGAGTCCGGCGTGGAAAGCGAGATAATCAAGGTCGGCGGCACCGATATACGCGGCTGCGCTGCCTGCAACTACTGTTTTGAACACGGCAAGTGCGTATTCGACGACATGGTAAACGAGATCGCCCCGAAATTCGAGCAATGCAACGGACTGGTCGCGGCAAGCCCGGTATACTACGCCTCGGCAAACGCTACGCTGATAGCGGTGCTTGACAGGCTGTTCTACAGCACCCACTTTGACAAGACAATGAAGGTCGGAGCAAGCGTGGTGGCTGCAAGAAGAGGCGGGCTTTCCGCTACATACGACGAGCTTAACAAATACTTTACGATTTCCGGTATGCCGGTGGCGTCCGGTCAATACTGGAACAGTATCCACGGCAGAGCGCCCGGCGAGGCTGAGCAGGATAAAGAGGGCTTGCAGGGTATGCGCACCCTCGCAAGGAACATGGTGTTCTTAATGAAGAGTATCGCGCTCGGCAAGGAGAAATTCGGACTGCCCGAGCAAGAGCCGCCGGAGCGCACTAATTTCATAAGGTAACGATATGGTACAATACAAGATAGAGGAATTTTGCGCATTGCGCGACGGGCACCGTATATATTGCAATATTTATCTTCCTCTTATAGAGGGTGAAAAGCTGCCAGTCGTGATATGCTGTCACGGTTACGGCGGCAATCACACTTCCAGCGAGGGATACGCCTCGGCGATAGCCAAAAACGGTATGATAGCCTGCTGCTTTGACTTTTGCGGAGGTTCGCCGGATTCGCTAAGCGACGGCAGTATGACCGAAATGTCCATCTTTACCGAACGGCAGGACCTTATAGCGGTCATGGACACGATACTTTCGCGGTATAAATCGGCGGACGGTAACAGAGTTTTTCTTCTGGGTAAAAGCATGGGCGGCGCGGTATCGGCGATAACCGCCGCAGCAATGCCGGACAGGATAAAAGGGCTTATACTTATGTACCCTGCGTTCGTGCTGGTGGACGATATCAAAGCTAAATTCAGCAATGTAAGCGAGATACCGGACACTTTCGAGCAATTAGGACTTACGATAGGAAAGATATTCGCGCAGGGGCTGCTGGATTACGATATTTACGATGAGATACGCGGTTATGACAAGGACATGCTTATAATCCACGGCGACCGTGACGGTCTTGTGCCGTTATCTTATTCCGAAAAAGCGCTTGAAGTCTACAAATCCGCCGAGCTTAAAATTATCCCCGGAGGCGAACACGGCTTTTACGGAAAGTACGCCGAAAAAGCTGCCGAATACACTCTTGAATATCTTAAAAAGCACATATAAAACAAAAAATCGTCAAGCTTGGTACTTGGCGATTTTTGTTATTATTCTATCCAGACCGCGACGACCTCAGCGGCATATTCACCGTCGGGGAGCGGATGCTCTTTTAATTCCTCGTAAGTTTTAGTCATATGGAAAACCGCGTTGACCTGCTGTGCGGACGGTCTGCCGTAAATATCCACCAGATCGAATTTATACAGATAATACTCGCCTTTCAGCGGCTCTTCGGTTATCTTGTAGCCGTCGGAGCTTTTCGGTACTGTTCTTGTGGAATCGTAATCGTAATCGTCGGGAACCGCTGTACCCGCTATGATGTCGTATAACTCTACGTTGTCGTCCGGCTCTAACGGTCTGAAGCCTTTGTCCAACATTCCGGTAGAGGGCTCTATCCCGTCCCACAGCCCGATTATCTCATAATGCCCGTTATTGAAGCTTTCGTCCTCAAAAACGAACGCAAAGCGCAGGCATGTCGTTTCGCCGTTTACGACTATAGGAGCTTCAAAAATATAGCTGTCGTGGTTTTGTCCTATAAAGTAGTAAAACAGCTCTTCGCCGTTAAGCGTAAGCGTTATTCCCCTGAAATTGCTTATATAAGTCCTGCCGTCGTTTTGAGTTTCGATATCATTATCAACGCCGACCATTCTGAACAGATTTAATTTACTGTGATCTTCGAGCGCTTCTTCGTTAAAATCCGATATCTCAAATAATATATACCGCTTTTCGAGAATATACGGCAAGGACTCCTCTGTCATATCGATCTTAAGCGCGCCGTCATCGGTCACTATCGCGTCCTTGAACTCCATCGCGTTTTCCGGAATGTTCCCGAACACCTGATTAAGATATGATTTGTAGGCGGGGACATTGCATATTTCGTTATAATACTTTTCAAAGCTCTTATCTTTGTGATTAAGCGGGTAATAAAAGGAAAGTCCGTCGTGCTTCGTACCGTTTTCGGTAGCGGCGGTGTAAGCTATACAGCTTGAAACAACATCGGAAAAATCGTTATTTCCCATCACGCTGCCGTAATATTCGGCAAAATCCAACATGTCTATAAGGTTGGAGTAGCCGGTAGTTTCGGAAAACGCTCCGCATTTGCAGGCGTGGTTTGCGCTGTCTGCGACCCGGCGTATATCCTCGAGCTTTATTTCGCTTTGCAGCAATACGCTAAGCGCATCGTTGAAGCTGTCCGATACTTCGTCCATCAGAGAAAGGTCGATAAGCGAAAGGGTGGCGTATCTGTCCGCCGAGTCGGAATATTTCTCGCAAAATCCGTCGCAAACCGCCTTGCCTATGTCCATAGCGGAGGCGTTTTTATTTTCGGCGACAGCGCCGAGCAACGTCTTATAATCCCAGCCTCCGGTAGGCTCTATCTCCTCGGAGGCGAGCAGGTAATCCGCGCAGTCCTTAACGGCGCAGGCGGTCTCAAAATTTGCCATAAGACAAGCGTCCATGCCGATAAGATCGACGTTAGCGCCGTATTTTTGTATAGCGTCGGTGAGCGCAGAGCTTATCTCGTCTATGCCGAGCGAGCCGGAGTTGTAATTCTCGTCGCTTATCATGCCGCTTATACAGCCGCTGCCGTGATCCCACAGTATTACGGCGGTCTTTTTCGCGGGGAAGTTTTCAAAGCCGTACTCCAAAAAATCGCCGAACGTCTTTTTATAGCCCATGTTTGAGCGTTCCAGCTTTTGTAGCGGTATCAGCTTGCCGTTTTTTATAAGATAGCGGCACAGCTTGTCTGAGGGGATATCATAATCCCGCCACTTTTTCGCGCCTCCGGTCTCTATCACTACATTTACGTCGTCGGGGAGCTTAACGGAGAGCATCTCGGCTATGTTTTTAGTAGCCGCTCCGAAGGTCGTTTCAAGGTTAGAACCGCACATATAAATAAGCACGGTACGGCTGTCGGAGGGCTCTGCCGAAGTATCGACCGACGTGACAGTATCGCTTGAAGTATCGCTGACTGTAACGCTTTCGGTTTGAGATAACGAACAGCCAACGGCTAATACTGCTGCTGTTAAGAGAGATAAAATTTTAACGCTTAATTTTCTTAACTTCACGGCTGCTCCTTATCTCTGTCGGCTGTAATTCCCATAAAACGCATAGGCCGGGATAAAAACCTCGGTTTTCATCCGGCCTTGCTTTTAATAATATTTTACACCTTATTTAAGGAAATGTCAATACTTACGGTATCAATATGGCGACTTTATTTACCGCGGTATTGTTGCGGCCGTGCCATACCATCGTGCGGTTACGGCAGATATCGGACTTTTTCGTTGCGTCCCAGTAGCAAAGATTGGTATAGGTGTTCCAGGATTTTTTGGTAAGTCCGCCGGTCTTGCCAGAGCTGTGAGTCAGCGCGATACCGTAAAGGTTGTCGGAATTAGCGTTGTCGCCGCCGTTGCCGCGCTGTTTCGCCTGATTAGCGTAATCTTCACTTATCGGTATACCCGCGTTGGCAAGCTCTTCGAGCAGCGTTCTGCCGCTGTCCTCTAATCTGTTGAAGAACTCGGTCACCTGCAGGTCGGTATAGTTTGTATAAGCTCTGAACTGGCTGTCCGAGGTATAGCAGTTGTCTACCATGCTGACTGTGGTATTAAGCGAGTAGCAGTAGGGTCTATCCTCTCTCTTCTCACGTTGGGGTCGTAATG
>CANRII010000060.1 GCA_947630685.1 uncultured Ruminiclostridium sp.
ACAGAGTTTATGAAATAGGCAGAGTTTTCAGAAATGAGGGCGAGAACCAGTACAGCCCGGAATTTACCTCTTTTATCCCGCGCTGGACCGGCGTGCAGTCCTTTTCCTCGATAATTTCGGAAAGCTCGCCGTTTTTCCTCATTATCCTGCCGTAACCGCGAGGGGAAGCTATGACCGCGGATATTACCGTGATATCATTGCCGCTCTCGATATGCGCTTCATAGGAAGAAAGCATCGTGTCCACGTCGGTAAAAGGCGCGTCGGCACAACAGACAAACAGCGCCGCGCCGTCTTTTTCCGCGCTGCGTACAAATTCCCTCGCCGCCATCACGGCATGGGCGGTGCCGCGCCGCTCCTTTTGCTCGTATATGTCGTACTCGCCGCACGAGCCGAGGTAGTCCTCAAGCTGCTGCCTGCCGCTTCCCACGACTACCGCCGTTCTATCCATGCCGGCCTTTTCCGCGCTGTCCAATACCCAGCCTATCATAGGCTTGAACAATACCTCGGCGAGAGCTTTCGGTTTATCGGACTTCATGCGCTTTCCGTCGCCCGCCGCTAATATAAGACAATATTTTTTCATACGATCACCTTTCTAAAATCATCTTTATACTATTTTCTCATATTTTATGACAAAATGCAAGAGGTTTTTGATATTTAAGGGGGAAAGTGTCCTTTCATACTGTCAAAACCTTATTTATATGTGATTATAAACAAAATACATGCCGCTTGTTTGTATAATATGACAATGTTTTTTACAAATTTATTGAAATAGCCTTGAATATAAGAAAAGAATGTTGTATAATAGAAAAGACTAGTGACAAAACCCAAACAAAAAAATAAAGAGAGAGGACAGTATTATATGAAATCACCGTTTACCGAAAAGGAACTTTATGACAGACTTTCCGAGATACTTCGGCTGGACTTCAATACCACGCCGGAAGAGGCGACCCTTTCACAGATATACAACGCCTTGTCCAAGATAGTGGTGAACCACCTGAAGGAAAAAAGGCATATGTTCATGACCGACTGCGATTCCAAAGGAAAAAAGCAGGTCTACTACATTTCCATGGAATTTTTGATGGGCAGATCGCTCAAGACCAACCTTTACAACCTCGGCATGGAGGAGGTCACCGAAAAGGCGCTAAAGAAGATGGGCGTAAAGAGCGAGCAGGTATTTGAGGAGGAGCCGGACGCGGGACTCGGCAACGGCGGCCTCGGACGGCTTGCCGCTTGTTATCTTGACGGTATGGCTACCTGCGCGTTCCCCGCTACCGGTTATTCCATTCTTTACGAATACGGCATATTCAAACAGCGTATAATCGACGGCTGGCAGACCGAATTGCCCGACGAGTGGCTTCCCGGCGGAAGAGCATGGCTGGTACCCGTCCCCGATCAGTCTATCGAGATACATTTTGACGGCGAGATACAGGAGATGTGGGACGAAAACTATCACAGCGTGAACCATATAAACTACACCACCGTAAACGCCGTACCTTACGATATGTACGTATCCGGCTACGACAGCAAGGGCGTTGCAAAGCTCAGACTTTGGGCGGCGCAGAGCATGTCCTTTGATATGAACATGTTTAATCAGGGCAATTACGCTCAGGCGCTCGGCGCGCATAATATCGCACATTCGCTTACCAAGGTGCTTTATCCGAACGACAACCACCTTGAGGGCAAGGCGCTGCGTCTGCGCCAGCAGTATTTCATGAGCGCGGCTTCGGTCGGCGATATAGTTATGCGCCATATGAACGTATACGGCAACCTTGACAATCTGCATGAGAAAGCGGCTATCCATATAAACGACACTCACCCGACCTTGGCGATACCCGAGCTTATGAGGATATTACTGGACGACTGCGGTTATGAGTGGGACAAGGCATGGAATATAATCACTCACACCTTCGCTTACACCAATCATACCGTAATGGCGGAGGCTCTGGAGACCTGGGACGCCGATCTTATGAAGCGCATACTGCCGAGAATATACCAGATAATCGTTGAGATAAACAACCGCTACTGCGCTAAGCTGTGGGAGCTCACCGGCGACAGCGACAAGGTTTCGAGAATGTCCATCATCTTAAACAACAAGGTGCGCATGGCTAATCTTTGCTGCGCGGCTTCTCACTCGATAAACGGCGTATCGCAGCTGCATTCCGATATAATCAAGCAGGACGTGTTCGCCGACCAGTATTCGGTAACGCCGGACGCGTTCAAGAACGTCACCAACGGTATAGCATACCGCCGCTGGCTGCTCGCAAGCAATAAGGGACTTACCGATCTTCTGACCGAGTGCATAGGCGACGGCTTCAAGAAAGACGCGGCAAAGCTCGCGGACTTCAAGAAATTTGCCAAGGATACCGCGGTACTGGAAAAGCTGGGCGATATCAAAAAGCAGAACAAGGAGCGTTTCGCAAAGTACGTATACAATACCACCGGTACAAAGCTGAACACCGACAGCATTTTTGACGTACAGGTAAAAAGACTGCACGAGTACAAGCGTCAGCAGCTCAACGCGATGAACATACTCGCGGATTACAATTATCTTAAGAACAATCCCGACGCGGATTTCGTGCCCAAGACCTATATCTTCGCGTCAAAGGCTGCGCCCGGTTATTACATGGCAAAGCAGATAATCAAGATGATCTGGTGCATAGGAGAGGAATTAAAGCGCGATCCTAAGCTGAGCGAAAAGCTGTCGGTCGTATTCCTTGAGGATTACAAGGTAACGTTGTCCGAGATACTTATGCCCGCCAGCGAGATATCCGAGCAGATCTCTTTAGCCGGAACAGAGGCGAGCGGCACCGGAAATATGAAGCTGATGTTGAACGGCGCGGTAACGATGGGTACTTACGACGGTGCGAACGTCGAGATACACGGCGCTGTCGGCGCGGACAATATCTTCATCTTCGGTATGGACACCCCGCAGGTAAACGAGCTTAAGGCAAAGGGCTACCGCGCGGAGGATTACTACAACGCTAATCCCGTCATCAAGGCGGTATTACAGAGAATGTACGACGGCATAAACGGCGCGGAATTCACCGAGGTGGCAAATTCCCTCAAGACCGCGGACAGATATATGTGCTTCGCCGACTTTGACAGCTACCGTAAGACTCAGGCCAAGGCAAGCAAGATATACACCGACAAAAACAAGTGGAACAAGATGTCGCTGATGAACATAAGCGGCGCGGGAATATTCTCCGCCGACCGCGCGGTCACCGATTACGCAAGAGATATCTGGCATCTTCTGTAATAAGTCCGCGTAAAAACAACGAAATATTATACTGCCGCAAGACCGTTCGTTCCTGCGGCAGATTTATCAAACAGAAAAGAGGGCGCTCAAAACATGTCTGCACCTATATACGACAGCTTTGATCCGGCGTATAAAGCGCCGTTCGGGGCGATAAGGAAATATCAGTCGGCGCGGTTCACGCTGCGTTTTTCAAAGGAATGGCACGCCGCAGAGCCGACGCTGGTGGTGTTCCGCCCGGAAAACAAGGAGAGATTTATTCCGCTTTCCCCCGCAGGAGAAGACGAGGAATGCAATATATTCTCCTGTGAGTTCAGCCCGATGAACGCGGGGCTTCACTATTACTATTTCACGGTGACTATCGACGGGAACCGCAGATATATCAAGCGCAGCGGGGCGAGCCTCGGGGTATTGGACGACGGCGACATGTTCCAGCTTACCGTATTCAGCGCGGACGAGCATACTCCCGACTGGCTGAAGGGCGGCGTGATGTATCAGATATTCCCCGACAGGTTCTGCCGCAGCGGGAAAACGCACGACAACGTCCCCGACGACCGCATCATCCATGAAAACTGGGAGGACACGCCGTATTACCGCCCGGACGAAAACGGCACGATACGCAATAACGACTATTTCGGCGGCGATCTTAAGGGTATCGAAGAAAAGCTGCCGTATCTTGAGCAGCTGGGCGTCACCTGCATATACCTTAATCCTATCTTTGAATCCCACGAGAACCACCGCTATTCCACCGCCTGCTATGAGAGGATAGACCCTTTGCTCGGCAGCGAGCGGGATTTTACCGAGCTATGCGAACAGGCGAAAGCGCACGGTATAAAGATTATCCTTGACGGGGTATTTTCCCATACCGGCGCGGACAGCGAATATTTCAACAAATTCGGCAGATACGGGGAGAATTTCGGCGCGTATCGTTCCCCGGACAGCCGCTACCGCGATTGGTACTGTTTTGTAAACTACCCCAAGGAATACGAATCCTGGTGGGGGATCACTACCCTGCCTAACGTCAACGAAAATAATCCCGACTACACCGAATATATCTGCGGCAAGGACGGAATACTTCAAAGGTGGATAGATAAAGGCGCGGCGGGCTGGCGGTTAGACGTTGCGGACGAGCTGCCGGACGAGTTTATCGACAACATAAACCGCGCGGTAAAGGCAAAGGGCGACGACAAGGTAATATACGGCGAGGTATGGGAGGACGCTTCCAACAAGGAGAGCTACGGCGTGCGCCGGAGGTATCTTACCGGCGGACAGCTGGACAGCGTGATGAACTACCCGTTTAAGGAAGCGATAATAAATTATATAAAGTCCTCCGACCCGCAGCCGTTTGTGGACGGTATAATGACGATACTGGAGCATTATCCTAAGCCGTCGGTAGATATACTTATGAACTTTCTTTCCACTCACGACACCGAAAGGATACTCACCCGGCTTGCGGGCGACGAGGTGGGCTGGCACGACCGGGAATGGCAGGCGGAGCGGTATCTTGCCGACTGGCAGTACGTATACGGCGTTTCGCTTTTGAAATGCGCGATGGTATTGCAGTTTTTCCTGCCGGGGATACCTTGTATCTACTACGGCGACGAGGCGGGGTTAGAGGGCTACAAGGACCCGTTCAATCGGCGCGGCTATCCGTGGGGCAAGGAAAATCTCGTGCTGGTCGAATTTACTAAGGAATTGTCGAAGATAAGAAGATCCTGTCATGCGTTTGCCGAGGGGGAGCTTAAATTTCTCAAGGTTACAAGGGAGGAATGCGTGTTCGCGCGTATCGACGCTTCGACCGGAGAAGCAGCTGTGATTTTCCTTAACAAGTCAAAGCATACCAAGTCATACGATCTTGATGAATACAAGGAGTTTCATGGCATGAATGTTCTTCGTGGAACAATCGGAAAGCTGCTGACCGTTCCGCCGTTCGATTACGGCGCGGTCTCCTGCTCAACACAAAAGGAAAATTGATACGGCCGTAAGTTAATTATCAAGCTAAGGAATGTGAACGGAGGTAAATATGGGTAAGGCTCTTATTATAGGCGCGGGCGGAGTTGCGGGCGTATGCGCTCATAAATGCGCGCAAAACAGCGATGTGTTCAGCGAATTGTGCATAGCAAGCCGGACTTTGTCAAAGTGCGACGCGCTGAAGTCCGCGATAGAGGCTAAAGGTACAAAGACCGTGATAAGCACCGCTCAGGTGGACGCGGATAACGTCGATATGCTTACCGCGCTTATCCAAAAGGAAAAGCCGGATATAGTGATAAACCTCGCGCTGCCGTATCAGGATCTTACGATAATGGAAGCGTGCCTTAAGACTCATACCGATTATCTGGATACCGCGAATTACGAGCATCCCGACACCGCGAAATTCGAGTATAAATATCAATGGGCGTACCGCGAAAAATTTGAAAAAGCGGGGATAACCGCCCTGCTCGGCAGCGGGTTCGACCCGGGCGTTACCGGCGTGTTCTGTGCTTACGCTCAAAAGCATTACTTCGACGAGATAAATTATATAGATATACTCGACTGCAACGGCGGCGACCACGGCTATCCGTTCGCCACGAATTTCAATCCCGAAATAAATATCCGCGAGGTGTCCGCAAAGGGCAGCTATATCCAGGACGGAAAATGGGTAGAAACCGAGCCGATGGAAATAAAGCGGGAATACGATTTCGAGCAGGTCGGCAAAAAGGAAATGTATCTTTTGCACCACGAGGAGTTAGAGTCCCTCGCGCTGAATATCAAAGGGATAAAACGCATACGGTTTTTCATGACCTTCGGGCAGAGCTATCTCACTCACTTAAAGTGTCTGGAAAACGTCGGCATGACCTCGATAAAGCCGATAATGTACGAGGGCAGAGAGATAGTGCCTTTGCAATTCCTTAAGGCGGTACTTCCCGACCCCGCGTCGCTCGGCCCGAGAACAAAGGGCAAGACCAATATCGGCTGTATCTGTATCGGCAAAAAGGACGGCAAGCCGGTGCATTACAAGGTATACAACGTCTGCGATCATCAGGAATGCTACCGCGAGGTAGGCTCACAGGCGATAAGCTACACCACCGGCGTCCCCGCCATGATAGGCGCGATGATGGTAATGACCGGAAAATGGAAAAAGCCCGGGGTATTCAATATCGAGGAATTCGACCCCGACCCGTTCATGGACGCGCTGAATAAATGGGGCTTGCCCTGGATAGAGGATTTTGACCCCGAACTTGTTGAATGATAATTAAACGCTCGGCTTAACGCTGAGCGTCTTTTTATACCTTTTTTGACAGAATTGCACCCCCTCCAAAATTAAATTTACCTACATTCTATCCGTAACGATGTATGATATTTACAAAAAATACGATCAAAAATATACATCTTTCACAAAAATTAAAAATCAGCTGTAACGCAACGGCAAAAAAACTGTCTTACTTTAATAAGAGTAATAACCGCCTTATTAAAGGAGAAAATATGAAAAAACTAATCTCACTATTTCTGATATGCTTTTTGCTCACCGGCTGCGCTGATCTTAAAGGCGAAAGCTCTATAATACAAGAAAGCCTTGCCGAAAGCGGCGATATCAACAGTACCGCTGATGAAATACGCATAAACATCGACGATATAGACACGCCCTTGCCGTCAAGCCCGGTGGTGTTCAACAATAACAGAGAGAACTACACCGAGGAGGAAGCCGCGAAGACTATCGAGGATATAGCCGAATTTTCCGTTTCGGAAGATTTTATGGCGGACGTGCCGAAGCAGCTCGACCGTTTAAGCACCTTCAACGTGGTATATCCGGCATACGACAGGACAAAGCCGGAGGAAAAGTACAGGGACTTTTTGGCGATATTCAAATATCTGTTCCCAAATTACGAATTTAAGGAGCGATATGTGAGATTGACCGCTAACGGGGACTTTGAGTATTTTTCCGGAATATACGATGATTTTTTCAGCGGTACCGACAAATACGGAGATTATCCCGAATTTGTTTATGAGGAAAAGCAGCGCGATCCCGATCTGCCGGACACCGGATATATTACCGACCCTTTGCCGTACGAGCCCGACGCGCCGCAGGACGTCAGCGGCTATAACGTCGCTCTCTCCGCGATACCGCCGTTCGGGTCTACATACTGTACCTTTAACAGGGGCGTGCTGGCGAGAACCGCATTTGATACGGTCGGCGGAGATATGCTTTTGCTCACCGATGATTTTGACTATATCGGCGAATATTACCCCGACAGCGAGGAAAAGTTCAGGCTTTTAGATAAGGAAATATCCATAAAAGACGCTGTGGATATTTTTGAAAGCTACATAAACACCATACCCGTATCGGTAACGCCGACGTATAACATCCACGTCAATAAGGTGCAGGTGTACCAAATAACCGATGAATGTTACGGGTATAATTACATCACCTCAAGGTTATATGACGAAGTGCCGTTCGAGCCGGTGGGAACGTATGGAAGCGATATAGTAAGCGGAACGCCTCCCGTTCAGGAACCCGGCATAGGCTTTATGATAAAAAGCGATGAAGTGGACTATGCGTATAATATCTTCCGCGGGCAGACTATCGAAAACGAGCGGCAATACACCGGGTTTATCCCGTTTGATAAGGCGGTAGCCTGCTGCGCCGAGAATCTCACCGAACACATTGATTTTGAAGCCGTTGACGCAAGGCTGGTATATATACTTGAAAACATCGGGAAAGCAGACGTATTTTCCGCCAAGCCCGTATGGAAATTTACTCTTTTCAACCCTAACGACGCTCTTTATTATATCTGCTATCAAAGCGCGCTTGATGAAAAAGAACTCTCCTATTACACTACCATACACCCGGACTTTACCTATTATATAGAGGAAGAATAGAGCCAGCGTAAGCGCTTTTGATAGCAAAGGAATTTAAGCCGTGAAAAAATTGATCGCGTTATTAAAGTATAAAATAGATCGTAAATTCTATTGACATTTTATCCGTAATGATATATGATTATTATAACGGTATACAACAAATGGCAACTGTGATCTTCGCAGAAAATATAAATTGAGGGGTCATAAGTATGAAAAAAATTATAGCCTTATTTTTGATGTCCGCACTCCTCACCGGCTGTTCAAACCTTAAAGGCGACAGCGTGCCCGAAGTATCGGATGAAATTGAAAGCTCCTCCGAGATGACCTCCGAGCCTGCCGAACCCACCTCTGAGTCTAATTCCGAGCCCACCTCTTTAGTAGACGTTGAGGACATTATTCAGGACGACTGGGTAACGATAGACGACGCGGCGGAAATATCCCCGACAAAGCCGGTCGAGGAAAACGAAAATGATTGGGTAAATTACACCATAGAGGAAGCTGCCGAAATAATAAACGGAATAGATAATTTTACCGCCGCAAAAGACCTTATCGTAGACCTGCCGAGCCATGTCGATCATCTTTCTTATTACACCGAAAGAACGCGGGGATACGAGGACGTACCCTCTATCAAGGAACAGGCAAGGCAATTTATGGACCTGTACCGCTTTTTTGCGCCGGACAAAGAATTTCATCCGGAATATTTTTATATAAACGGGGTAAAGCAAGGCGGCGACGGCGGAATATTTGTGCCTTTTTATATGAATTATCAGGACATTATCGACGGCAAGGTCTTTGACGAGGAATGGAGCAAGGAATATTATTACGATTACATGAAGATAAGCGAGATACCGGACTTTGCAAAGTCGATATATGACGACACGGTATTTTTAATGAACGAGAAAGAGCCCAAGGACGGGTATATCAGCTTAGTATGCTCCTACCCTTACGGCGACGGCAGTCTTTACGTCTTTTTCGGAGAGATAAACGAAACGCTTTACGATATGGGTATTACCGACGACCCGGGTTATTCGGAATCGTTCGTATATGATTTGGAATGCGTAGGCGTATTTGAGCCGGACAGCGAGGAAAGCTACCGGCTGTTAGACAAAGAAACGACGATAAAGGACGCGGTAGAGGTATATGAAAATTACGCAAATTCTCTCCCGTCGCTTTTTGAGCCTAACTTCAATCTCAAAGTAAAGGACGTTAACGTCTACAAGGTGAACGAGGAGCTGTTTATATACAGATTCAACGCCGTAAGGGAATACGAGGGGATAAAATACGACAAAATGGGCGAAGCGGACAACATGGCAAACGGAGAGGAATTCTCTTCGGAAAGCGTATTTGGGTATATGATACGAAGCGGCAAGATAGATATTATCAGCGGCTCTTATCTGCGCGCCAACGAGATAGCAGAAAAGACCGAACGGACGGACGTCATTCCCTTTGACGAGGCGGCGCGGGAGATAAAGGACAGGCTTTCCGCCCATGTCGAATTTGAGGTGATCGAGGCAAGACTGGTATACACCTCTAAAAGCGTCAAAAACGAAGAGCTCAACTGGTATGATTATATTACGACGCCGTGTTATAAGCTCGTGGCGCATAATCTCAACGACGACCGGTATTATTTCTGCTACTTGAATGCGTGCGACAAGAGCGATTTCAGGTATTATTCCGCCTCAAATTATCTGTCGTTCTTTTAATGTGTAATATTTACAAAAAATATAATCAAAAATATACATTTTACACAAAAATAAAAAATCAGCTGTAACGCAACGCTTAAAAAATTGTCTTATTTAATAAGAGCAATAACCGTCTTATTAAAGGAGAAAAATATGAAAAAACTTATTGCGTTATTTCTGATATGTTCCCTGCTCACCGGCTGCGCAAATCTTAAGGGCTCCGAGCCGCCCCCGCAGACCTCCGCTCCCGATCCTTCGGAAAGCGGCGAACCGATGACCGAGCAGGCGGATCTGCCTTACGAAACCGAGCCGGTCGCAACAGAGCCTGTTGTGCCGGAAAACGGGAGCTGGCCTACCATAGACGATGTGACCGAGTCTTTGCAGCCGTCCGCTCCGGTCGAATTTGACAATATCGGAGAGGATTACACTCTGGAGGAAGTCAAAAATATCATCAACGGCTTTGACAGGTTTTCCGTCGCCGAAAGCTTTTTCGCCGATGTTCCGAAAAATATCGACCATGTAAAGGAACGCACCGAGGGCGTGGTAGACGATATGCTTGAAACCTCCATGTACGACCAGTATGTGTATTTCCTTAAGACGTTCAAGTATATTTTCGGGGATAATACGCCGTTTTATCCGGAATATCTGTACGTCAGAGGCGGTTTTACCGACAGCGATGAATTATTTGAGCCTTTCTACACTTATTACGACGATTTCATCAGCGGAAAAAAGGTGAATAAAGCCTTTAACGTGAGATTTGCCTATACCGATCATGCCAATACCGCCAAAGACGACGCGGTCTATTTAATGACTATCCACCCCATAGGCTCCTGCGATACGCGCTTTGACAAAGGGGAGCTTGGCAAGATCATATATTATAACAAGTGGTCGTTTGAGGATCTAGGCCACACATACACCGCCGACACCATCGCAAACAATTTTGACAAGAAAGCTTACGGGGAGTATATAGGAACATATCTTCCCGACAGCGAAAAAAGCTATAAAATGCTGGACAAGGAAACGAAGATAAAAGACGCGGTGAAGGTGTTTGAGGATTATATGAATTCCCTGCCGACCATGTACGATCCGATATATAACACCCGCGTGGTAAAGGTGTCGGTCTACAAGTTCGGTATCAAAAACATCTTTTACGTGTATTATTTTGACTGCGCGAGGGAGTATGACGGTATTCTTTACGACAGCATCGGCTCCGGTCAGAATATGGTAGGCGGAGAGGACTTTGTCTGCGATTTCAACTTAGGCTATATGGTGCGCAGCGACGAGGTGGATTTTGCCGACGGGAATTTTATCCGTTTCATGAAGACCTACGACGAACAGCAGTACGACGACGTTATCTCTTTTGAAGAGGCTATGCGGATATTAGACGAAAGGCTGACAAAGCACGTTGAATTTGAGGTGCAGGAGGCAAGGCTTGTATACGCGTATACCGAGGAATTTGTAGACGATCTGCCCCGATATAACTGCAAGGTGTACTGGCGTATCATTGCGAAGAACCTTAACGACAACGCCTATTACTTCTATTACCAGAACGCGCGGGACAGAAATTCGCTTAGATATTTCCTTGGCAGCAATTACAGCGACGAAGTTTTGATGTTGGAGTAAAGGGGGTTGGAGCAATGAAAAAAGTTATAGCCTTATTTCTGATATCCGCACTCCTCACCGGCTGTTCTGATCTTAAAGGCGAAAGCTTAGAAATAAGCTCGCAAGCCTTAGAATCCTCAGTCCTGGAGAGCGCCGATAATACCGCAAGTGATGATAATACCGAATCGAGCGATCCTGTTGAATTGCCTAAGATAGACGAAATAGAAACGCCTAAGCCTATAACCCCGATAGGATTCGACAACGAAAGAGAAGATCATACTGTCGAAGAAGTTATCGGGATACTCGGCAAGTACGATAATTTTAATGTCACGGAAAGTTTTACCGCAAGCGTACCTAAGCGGATAGAGCACATGGACGAATTTACCGCGCGCAATTTATGCTTAAAGGCAAAGGAAGAAATAACTCCGGAGGAAAAGTATATAGATTTCATCGGGGCGTATAAGTATCTGTTCCCCGGCCGCGAATTGCACGAGGACAGTCTGTTTTATGTGGGGGATTTTGATGAAGACGCCGCTGTCGACGACCCGTTCAACGGTATAAAGTCCTTTTATGAAAACATTGACAGCTTCGCGGACGGCAGCATAGCAAAGGATTCTTTGGGGTATTTTTGGTATAACGACGCATTCAACGAAGATTTTGAACCGAACGACGGAGAAATTCCGGTATCGCTTACCGTAGGTTCTCCGTTCGGCACTAACCTGTGTTATTTTAACCGCTCCGTCGCCCAGCATTATACGGGCAAATCTGAGGGCTCGGAGTTTTATCTGCCCTACATGGATCTTCCCTGCGTGGCGAGATATTCTCCCGACAGCGACAAGGTGTATAAGCTGCTGGATAAGGAAGTATCCGTAAAGGACGCGGTGGAATTTTTTGAAAATTATATCAACTCCATGCCGAGCTTTTACCCCGTCACGCTGAATATACATGTCAACAAGGTGGAGGTGTATAAGCTGGATAACGAGCATTACGGGTATTATTTCTATATCTCGAATATCTACGACAGTATACCCTACGATTACAGCGCGGAGGGCGTTTCTATAGTAAGCGGCGATCTGTTAGGCAGCGGCGGCGGCGCGTTTATGGTAAAAAGCGATGAGGTGGATTCGGTTTTCGGGATAAACAGAACTTCGGAAATATCCGACAATGTTCGGCATACCGACTGTATTTCCTTTGAAAAAGCGGCGGAGCTTGCCTCAAAAAAGCTGACGGAGCATGTGAAGTTTGACGTGCTGGAGGTATCTCTTGTATACGGAAAGGAAAGCGTGACCTCCGATACCTCTACGGTAAAGCCGTACTATAAATTCACGCTGTTCAATCCCAACGACAATATGTATTATATCTGCTATCAAAGCGCGATAAACGAGGACAGCTTCAGAATGGCTGTGGTGTCGGATATGGGAGAGCCGGATATAAGCGAATAAAAGCCGTAATAGGTATTATAAATCGAAAGGAAATAATATGAAAAAACTCATCGCGCTGTTTCTGATATGCTCCCTGCTCACCGGCTGCGCAAACCTTAAAGGCACGGGATCGCTTTCGGGATCCTCTTCACCCACTCCCGCTGAATCGATAAGCGATACGGAAGAAAGCGTCGGCACAGATGAAAATAACAGCTATATGATATATTACAACGGCGGTTCTATAATGGTAGATATGTTTGAAGCTCCGCCCGTCCTCAAGGACGAATGGGTGACTATAGACGATGTAACGGCTCCCGACCCTGTCGCGCCTGTCGTTTTTGACAACGGGCGGGAGGACTATACCGACGAAGAGGCCGCAAAGTGTTTTGAGCAGTTCGATAATTTTACCGTTTCCGAGGATTTTTATGCCGAAGTACCGAAGCACCTTGACCATGTGAGTTACATGATAACGGACTATCCAAACACCTCTGCCTCGCTGAGCAACGAAGAACAGCTTAAAGATTTTCTGGAGGCATTCAAGTATATTTTCCCCGATAAGGAGTTTGACCCGGAGCTTATGTACCTTGCCGCGACTAACGGCATATATAAGCTGTTATATAAGCATTATGACGAATTTGCAAACAAAGCATATTGTGACTGGGAGCCTTATAATAATTTCCCGTCGTTTATGTACGGAGATGCAAACTTTCGCACCAAACATCCTCTAAAAGACGGATTGGTAGGCTTATACGGCAGGTATCCGTTCGGCATCGGGGGCTGCGCCTTTAACCGCGGAGTAGCGGATAAAATGGCATACGACAAAGACCCGGATAAAGAGATATCCTACGCGGGCGATATATTCAACCCGTCCCGCGGCTTTGAATATGTGGAAACGCTCCGCCCGGACAGCGACAAGGTGTATAAGCTGCTGGATAAGGAAATATCCGTAAAGGACGCGGTAAAGTTTTATGAGGATTATATAAATACATTTCCCTGCAAATCGCCGTCGCCTTTCCGTGCGAAAGTGAATCGGGTAGAAGTATATAAACTGACGGACGACAGCTACGGATATTATTATTACTGTTCAAAGGAGTATGACGAGGTGCCGTTCGAGGGTATGGGAAGCGGACAGCATACAAACGGTTTTTTCCCAACTGCCGATCTGTCAAACGGGTTCATGGCGTTAAGCGACGAGGTGGATTATTCACATAGCCTGCTTCGCGGCGAAATTATCCTTGAAGAAAAGCAGTACACGAACTTTCTGCCGTTTGATGAAGCGGTAAAGATGCTGCATGAAAAAATGTCCGCTCATTTGGAATTTGAAGTGACCGATACCGAGCTTGTCTATGTACCCACCGAAGGAATACGCGATAACGAGACGGTATATCCGGCATATCCGGCGTGGAGATTTGCCCTTTTCAATAAAAACGATGATTTGTATTATGTTTGCTACCTGAATGTACTGGATAAAGAAGACCTTAAATATTACACGGCGAAGCATATAGTTTAGCGGCAAAGGAAAAAATATGAAAAAACTCATTGCGCTATTTTTGATGTCCGCACTGCTCACCGGCTGTGCAAACCTTAAAGGCGGCAGCGTACCCGAAGTATCGGATGAAATTGAAAGCTCCTCCGAGATAACTTCCGAGGCGACTTCCGAGCCTATTTCTTTGATAGACGTTGAGGACATTATTCAAGACGACTGGGTAACGATAGACGACGCGGCCGCTCCATCCCCGTCAAAGCCGGTGGAATATGACAACGAGCGTGTGGA
>CANRII010000061.1 GCA_947630685.1 uncultured Ruminiclostridium sp.
CAGCAGCCTGTACACCCAGCCGGTAGTGGTAGACGGCCCGGGGCTTAGATATATCGTGTTTGTTCAGGGCTGTCCGCTTAGGTGCATATACTGCCATAATCCCGACAGCTGGAAAATGAGCGACGGACAAAAGACCACTTCCGCCGAGGTAGTAAAGGATATAGAGGAATATTACGCTTTTATAAGGCACGGCGGCGTTACCGTTTCCGGGGGCGAGCCGCTGATGCAGCCGGAGTTTACCGCCGATATCTTCCGCAGGTGCAGGGAGCTCGGGCTGCATACCGCATTGGATACCTCCGGCAGCGCGGAATATCACGCCGCGCTTAAGGTCTTGAAATATACCGACCTTGTATTACTGGATATAAAGGCGTTCGACCCTGAGCTGTATACGGCGGTAACGGGCGCTGCCAAAGATAAAGGAAAGCTGCTGCTGGAATTATGCGAAGAGCTTGCGATAAAGGTATGGATACGCCATGTGGTATTGCCGGGATATACTGCGGATAAATCGCATATAAAAAGCCTTGCGGAATATTTGTCCGGCTTTTCCTGCATAGAAAAGGTAGAGCCTATAGCATTCCATAAAATGGGGGAATATAAATGGAAAAACAGCGGCAAGGATTATAAGCTGTACGACACGTCTCCTCCCGATGAGGCGGTAATGGACGAGATACGGGAAATTTTCCGCTCAAAGGGCTTGAAATTATAAACGGATTAGTATATACTATAAATGAGAATTTTTACGGGCGGTGTTTATATGAGTGAACGCGGCGATAAAGCACAACAGCTTTTTTTGAGCGGGTATAACTGCGCTCAGTCGGTGCTGATAGCCTTTTGCGACCTTACCGGACTTGACGAAAAGACGTCGGCGCTTATCGCGTCTGGCTTCGGCGGTGGAATGGGCAGAATGAGAGAGGTCTGCGGCACGCTGTGCGGAGCGTTCATGGCCGCGGGGATAATAAACGGTTATTACAAGCCGGGCGACTTTGACGAAAAGGCAAGGACATATAAGATGATACAGGAGCTTGCCGCGCGCTTCAAAGAGCAAAACGGCAGTATCATCTGCCGCGAGCTGCTGGGGCTTAAAGTCGCCGATACCTCGTATATTCCGGAAAAACGCACGCCCGAATATTATAAAAAACGCCCCTGTCCGCTTCTTGCAAAGCAGTCTGCGGAGATACTGGAGGAATTTTTACAGGACTTATCGGCTGATGATACGGCCGTACATAACGACATACAGAAAGGGTAAAGCTATGATCGCACTTATTACCGGCGCAAGCTCCGGCATAGGAAAAGAGCTTGCAAAAAATATGGCGTCGCGCGGGGTAAATCTTATCCTTGTCGCAAGACGCACCCAAAGACTCCTTATGTTAAAGCAGGAGATACAGTACAACTGTCCTTCCGTCAAGGTGAAAGCCATAACCGCCGATCTTTCAAAAGAAAATCAGTGCATAGAGCTGTACGAAAAGACCAAGGACTATAATATAGATTTCCTGTTCAATAACGCGGGCTTCGGTCTGTACGGAGATTTTCTTCATACCGAGCTTTCGGACGAGCTGGATATGATAAACGTAAATATCAAGGCAGTCCATATACTTACAAAGCTGTTTCTTAAAGATTTCGCTCAGCGGGGATTCGGTTATATCATGAATACCGCGTCGGTAGCGGGATTCATGCCCGGACCGCTGTTAGCGACCTATTATGCTACAAAAAACTATGTGCTTCAGCTTACCAAGGCGATATACGAGGAGCTTCGCAGCAGCGGCAGCGGAGTCGTGGTAAGCGCGCTTTGCCCCGGACCGGTAAACACCGAATTCAACGAGGTCGCGGGCGTAAAGAAGTTCGGCATGCCCTCTGCCTCCGACGCATACGTTGCGGATTATGCCGTTGAAAGAATGCTCGCCGGCGACCTTGTTATAATACCCGGCGTAACTACCAAGGCGGCTGCTGCCGGTTCGCGCTTTGCGCCGACTAAGCTGCTTTTAAGAACAGTAAGGACACTTCAGGAGCAAAAGAACGACAAATAATAATGGAGTACGTAACCGATTTTAACAGGCTGTTTCGCAGCCTCGGACATAAGCCCGACCCGAACAGATTGGTTTCCCGCCATTCGAGCGGGAAAACGCAGGAGCTTTTCGAGTATCTCAAAAGCATATACGGAAAAAAGTTTTTATCGGGTCAGCAATATTTACAGCCTAACGAGCTGGAAGATGTGGTGTATTACCGCCTTACGGGAAAGCTGCCGGCGGTAAGAGGCTATGATTTTATGGGAGTCAGCACCTGCCGCAAGCCTGACGATCAGGTGGAGCGCGCCATAAAATGGGCGGCGGAGTGCGGCGGCATAGTTACCATGTGCTGGCATTGGTACGCTCCCGACGATATGTACGATTTTTCAAAAGGCTCGGCGTTTTATTACAAAACGACCGATTACGACCGAAAGACCGGCTTTAATATCCTGCGGGCGGTACGGCGCGGCACGACGGAATATTCCTTTATAATAAAGGAAATAGATAATGTGGCGGCGCAGCTTAAAAGGATGTCAAGGCTTGATATACCCGTGCTGTTTCGTCCGCTGCATGAGGCTAACGGCAGTTGGTTCTGGTGGGGAGATCACGGCAGCGCAAAATCCGTCGCGGCATATAAAACGCTGTGGTACATGATGTTTGACCGGCTGGAAAATTATCACAAGCTGGATAATCTTATCTGGGTCTGGAACGGTCAGGACAAGCGTATGCAGGTAGACCCGAACACCTACGATATTTTCGGCGACGATATATATTCCGAGCTGCCTAATGACCATTCCTCTCAGAAAGAACGGTTCGATTATGCCGAGGAATACAACCACGGCAAGCTGACTGCACTTTCCGAATGCGGGTACATACCTCATCCCGAGCAAATGAAAAAGGACGGCGTAAAATGGCTTTGGTGGCTGCCGTGGTGGGGCGGATTCGTGTATAAGAGGGAAGAGTGGCGTCCGGTCATAAAAGACGGCTTTCCGGTGATAAACGACGAAAAAATGAGCGAGGATCTTCTTAAAGAGGTCTTTGCCCGCGGCGACGTTGTTTCATTGCAAGACCTGCCGTGGTGGGACGATAAGAAGTATAAGCTGCCGGACGTTCTTATTGAAAATCTCAAAGGTGTAAAGGAGCCTGTATGGAAAAAATAAGTTGTATGCTTATAATATCGGCGCTTGCGGCGGTAATGCTGTGCGGCTGCTCTGACGGCTCCGTACCCGCTTCCGCAAGCCCTCAAAGCACGGTAAGCACAGCGGAGGTATCGGGGCTTTCCTGCAAGGAATACGCCGAGAAAATACTCGGTTTCGCGGAATTTCCCGCGATGGAGGAGGTCACGGACAGCTCCATGCTGAGCAGCATGATAGACGTGACCACCGACGATATAGAGGAGTATTGCGTATATCATAACATTATCAGTGTTAATTTGCAGGAGATAATAGTGATAAAGTCCTCCGATACCAAAACGACGCTCAAAACTCTTGAGGAAAGGAAAACAACGCTGATAGATCAGCTCGCGTTCTATCCCGAACAAAAAGAATCCGCCGAGGCTACCGTTATCGGCAGTTCGGGGAATATCTGCTACCTTATCACTCACCCCGAGGCTTCCGAGATAGAGAAAAAGCTTAAAGAGATACTTTGATAAAATCTAAAAACCGCTTCGGAGCTTACCGGAGCGGTTTTATCACTTGACAGAAAAATATAATGGTGATATAATTACTAGTATATATTAAGCCGCTCTCGTAAGGCGGCAGGGAGGTAATTAATATGGTAAATTTAACACTTAAGGACGGAAGTATCCGTCAGACGGAGCCGGGAATGTCGGTCATCGAGATAGCGTCTCAGATAAGCCGGGGACTGGCTAAATCGGCGTGCGCGGCACGCATAGACGGCGAGGTCAAGGACCTGCGCACAGTCATAGATAAGGACTGTACGCTGGAAATACTCACCTTTGACGACGACGACGGACGCAGAGCGTTTCGTCATACTGCGTCGCATATAATGGCGCAGGCGGTAAAAAGACTTTACCCCGAAGTTAAGCTGGCTATAGGCCCCGCTATCGACAACGGGTTCTATTACGATTTTGACAGGGAAACTCCTTTCACAAACGAGGAGCTTGAAAAGATCGAAGAAGAAATGAAAAAAATCGTCAAGGAGGATCTTAAGCTGGAGCATTTCGAGCTTCCTCCCGACGAGGCTATAAAATATCTTAAAGAGCAAAACGAGCCTTACAAGGTGGAGCTTTGCGAGGAACACGCCGATAAGAACGAGCCTATCTCATTCTACCGTCAGGGCGAATTTACCGACCTTTGCGCAGGGCCGCACCTTATGTCCACCGCCGCCGTAAAAGCGTTCAAGCTGACCAGCTGCACCGGCGCATACTGGAGAGGCGACGAGAAAAACAAGATGTTGTCCAGAATATACGCGACGGCTTTCCCAAAAGCGTCCGAGCTTGAGCTTTACCTTCAGCGTATAGAAGAGGCTAAAAAGCGCGACCACAGAAAGCTCGGCAGAGAGCTTGAGCTGTTCACCGTCATGGACGAGGGTCCCGGCTTCCCGTTCTTCCTGCCGAAAGGAATGATACTTAAAAATACGCTTATAGATTACTGGAGAAAGATACACACCCGCGAGGGATACGTCGAGATATCCACGCCTATAATGCTCAACCGCACCCTTTGGGAAACCTCCGGACATTGGTATCATTACAAGGATAATATGTACACTACGGTGATAGACGATACCGATTTTGCCATCAAGCCGATGAACTGCCCCGGAGGACTGCTGGTATACAAGAGCAAGCCGCGTTCTTACCGCGAACTGCCTATAAGAATGGGCGAGCTCGGTATCGTACATCGTCATGAGAAATCCGGCACGCTGCACGGTCTTATGAGAGTGCGCTGCTTTACTCAGGATGACGCGCATATCTTTATGACGCAGGATCAGATAACCGACGAGATAAAAGGCGTTGTAAGATTGATAGACGAGGTATACACGCTGTTCGGCTTTAAGTACCACGTGGAATTGTCTACCCAGCCGGAGGACAGCATGGGCAGCAAGGAGGACTGGGATACAGCGACCGACGGCCTTAAAAGAGCGCTTGAGGAGCTCGGGCTTGATTACGTGATAAACGAGGGCGACGGCGCGTTCTACGGACCGAAGATAGATTTCCATCTTGAGGACTCGCTCGGCAGGACTTGGCAATGCGGTACTATTCAGCTTGACTTCCAGCTTCCTATGAGATTTGAGATAGATTATACCGGAGCGGACGGCGAAAAACATCGTCCGATAATGATACACCGCGTCGTATTCGGTTCTATTGAGCGCTTTATAGGAATACTGACCGAGCATTTTGCCGGCGCGTTCCCGATATGGCTTGCACCGGTGCAGGTAATTCTTATGCCTATCGCGGACAGACATCATGAATTTACTCTGAAAGCGGCGGATAAGCTCAAAGAATACGGCATACGCGTTGAAACGGATCTTAGAAACGAGAAGATAGGCTTTAAGATACGCGAGGCACAGATACAGAAAATACCCTACATGGTGGTTATCGGCGATAAAGAAGTCGAGGCGGGCGGATTTTCCGTGCGCTGCCGCAAAAGAGGGGATATGGGCGCTATGAGCGTCGAGGATTTCTGCGCTATGGCGAAGAAAGAAATAGACGAAAAGACAATAATATAAGTCCATATTCACACAAAAATCGGAGGGTCATACGCCCTCCGATTTTTGTTATTAAAATTTATTTTTGCTTTCCGCACTTTCCGCAAAAAGCGTCGGTATCTTTATTATGATATCCGCAAGCGCCGCAAAACCAGCCGTTACTTTGCTGTATAGGCTGCGGCAATTCGTCCGCGGCAGACTTCGGTACCGGAAGAGAGCCGTCATATCCGCTCCTGTCAGGGATATAAACGTCAAACTCTTCACCGCCACACAAAGGACATTGCGAGGAATACGGCGGTACCGACGCGCCGCAGCGTTTACAGGTCTTTACCTGCGGTTCTTCCGGGCGCAAAGAGGAATTTTTCCGTGCGAGCTCGGTATACTTCGGCGATATGCAGTTTACCAGCGAGAATATCACGCTAATGCCGGACGCCGCCAAAACAAGTATATCAAAGAAGATAGCGCCGTCGCTTATTTCCCGGGCGTTTACGTCTATCAATATCATCGACGCGCAAAGCAGCCCGACGATAACGGAGAATACGATTATCATTTTCCTCTTTCCCAAAGTCGGAAAAGCGATGAATCTCAAAGTTATTATAAGCGTTATCACTGCGGCGATTATTATCAATGTCTGTATCATATCTGCTCCTTGTCGGAAAGTGTGTATTTTCCCTTTATTTTTCTGTAGTAAACAGCCTCTCCGCAGATCGCCATGACTAAAGACAAGACGGCAAACGTAAGGGTAAAAGCACATATCAGCAGCGAGGCTTTAGCGCCGATTTCTCTGAATCCCGAAAACATATCGTTTCCGTATTGATCGTTGATGATGTCATAAGCGAGTATCGCCGCATTTATTGCCGCCCAAATTGTGCAAACGGCGTTTACTACAAGAATGAACCACCCCGGACGGGAAATGCGGGTCAGATTAAAGTATTTGCCTTCGGTAGGAGCTTTCTTGAATCTATGCAGCATTATCAGGAAAAATATTCCGTAAAATACACTCACAGACAAGAATATCATCAGAAAAATGATTATCATGCTTTATTCCTTTTTGCCGTTGTGCGAATTTGTTTGTTGCTGAGGTCTTGCGCTGCCGCAGGAGGGGCAGAAGTTCACGGATTCCGGGTTCATTCTTCCGCAGTTTGAGCAATACCATTGATAATCTGACGGTGCGGCTTGCTGAACAGGCTGAACAGGCTGAACAGGAGCGCCGTTCTGCGGGTTGTAGGCGTTGTTCTGAGGAGCTCCGTAATAAGCGCCTGGCTGCTGATATACCATTCCGGTAGGAGCAAGCGGCGCTTTTGTAGCCTTAAGACCGTATATTCCGGTCACAAGAGCGAATACCGTAAGCGCTAAGGTGATTATCATCAATACGGGAGCCATGTCGAAGATCATATCAATAACATCCTGCATCATGGAAGCCGCCGCAAGGTCGCCGTCGCTTATAAGTTCGTGCGTTATCTCGGCGAGAATATTATCAAAGAATCCCCTCATACATAACATTACTAACAATCCGAGCATACTGAAAATATTTATCACGGCCAGAATGATGTTTATTATGGACAGCACTCTTATTCCGGTGCGCTTTCCGCTGGTCTGCATGGTCTTGTAGCCCGGTACCATACAAAGTATGATTATCGAAAAAACTAAAAGTAACATATTTTCCTCCTGGTTCACCGTTTTTAACGGAAGATTTTGCATTATATCGTTTCAGGTTTTTTTGAAAAACAAAATATAATGTCATTATCTTAATTTTATCATACAAAAAGATTTTTGTCAATCATAGCGGGATAAAATTTGCGAATTTTGCATTACTTGACTTTATTTCAAAATAGGGGTATAATACTTTAAGTAAAATACGTTTGATATCGGGGCTTTCCGCTAAATTACAGGAGAGATACAATGAGATTTTCTTTTTGCCCGGATTGCGGCAAAAGGCTGTCGGCGCGCGACCTCGGCGACGAGCTTAATGTTCCGTGGTGCGACGGCTGCGGCAAACCGTGGTTTGAAATGTTCCCCTGCTGCGTTATCGTTTTGGCACGGCGGCAGGGCAAGTACGCGCTTATAAAGCAAAACAGCTGCGAAAAGAGCGAACGCGATAAATTCGTCTGCGTATCCGGTTATATAAAAACAGGAGAAAGCGGGAAACAGGCGGCGATCCGCGAGGTAAAGGAAGAACTGGGACTTGACGTGCTGTCCTGTTCGCTTGTGTCAACTTACGTTTATAATAAAAAGCAGATGCTTATGCTTGGGTACGCCGCAGATGTAAGCGAGGGAGAATTTCAGCTTTCCGACGAGCTTTGCGGCGCGCAGTGGTTCGATGTAGAGCAGACAGTCGAATTGCTGGGTAAAACTACGGTGGGCGACGAGCTTATAAAGGGTATACTGAGCAAGGGTTTATGATAAAGGAGATACGATATGTCGGAAAAGACGATGATACCGCCCTATGAAAGGACGGCGTACTATTACGAAACGGATAAAATGGGGATAGTGCACCACTCCAATTATATCCGCTGGTTTGAGGAAACCAGGGTGTATTTTCTCGAAAAGTGCGGCTATCCGTACCGCAAAATGGAGGAGGAGGGCGTGATGATACCGGTGCTTTCCGCCTCCTGCGAGTATAAAAACGCGATACGCTTTGACGAAACGGTGCTTATTGACCTTAAGGTGACCGAGTTCAACGGCTTCAAAATGACCGTAACATATACCGTTACCGGCAAGGAGGACGGCGTGCTGAAAGCCGTCGGAGAGACCCGCCACTTTTTCGTGGATAACTCGCTGCGCCCGATCAGAGTGAAAAAAGAGCACATCGGCATTTATAACGTGTTCAACGATTATAAAGAGCTGTGCTTGCAGTCTTGACTTTTACGCTTTAGTGTGATAAAATTATATAGAAATATTTTTAACATCGCATAATGACAGGAGCAGGAACGAAAATATGAACAATAAACTTAAAAGCAGGGACAAGGATTATCTTTTTAAGGCGGTATTGCAGCTTAAAACGATAGAGGAATGCTACAACTTTTTTGACGACCTTTGCACGATACAGGAGCTTGAGTCTATCTCACAGCGTCTTCACGTGGCGAAGCTGCTCAGCGACGGGCTGGTATACAGCGACATCGTCCAAAAGACCGGCGCCAGCACCGCTACCATAAGCAGGGTGAACCGTTCTCTCAAAGGCGGCAACGACGGTTACTCGGTGGTTTTTGACCGCTTGAAAGAGCTGCCCGACGACGAGGATAATTAACGGTGGGAGGATACGGCAGCTTTGCGTCGGTGTATGACCGCCTGACCGAAAATATCGACTATAAAGAGCTGTGCGGATATTACGACCGCATGGCGAAAAAACGCGGCCGCGGCACGGGCATACTGTTAGAGCTCGGCTGCGGCACGGGAAACGTCAGCGTCGGTATGAAAAACCTCGGCTATGACGTTATCGCGGTGGACATCAGCCCGGATATGCTGAACGCCGCTTTGTCAAAGCCGCATGACGGTATAGAGTACCTTTGTCAGGATATGTGCAGCCTTGATATGTACGGGACAAACGACGTTACTATATGCACGTTGGACGGGATAAACCATCTTGACGGCGAGCGTGAAATGTCCGCATGCTTTGACTCGGTGTCGCTGTTTTTGGAGACCGGCGGCGTGTTTTTGTTTGATTACAACACGTTAAGAAAGCACCGCGAGATACTCGGCGACAATACGTTCGTATACGACCTTGACGACGTTTACTGCGTATGGCAGAATTATTACGATCCGGACAGCGGACGGGTGGATATATCGCTTGATATATTCACACAGCAGGACGGGCTTTATTCTCGCGACGGTGAGGAATTTTCCGAATGGGCTATGCCGCTTGACCGCGTAGAGCAGCTGCTTATACGTTCGGGCTTCGGCGATATAGAGATATATGATTTTATGACCGAAAACAAGGGCGGCGAGCAGAGCGAAAAGGTGCTGTTTTCCGCCGTAAATAAAAGAAAACACCAATAGAGAGGGACAGAGCTTTGGGAATTATAGCAAGGGCGTTATCCGCAGACGGCAGTGCGCTGTGTTTCGCTGTGGATTCTACTGACATTGTACAAAGGCTGCATGAGATACACAAGACCTCGGCTACGGCTTCCGCCGCGGCAGGCAGACTTGTAACGGCGGCAAGCCTTATGGGGGCGCTTATGAAAAACGAGACCGACCGTATCACCGTAAGGATAAACGGCGGCGGTCCGGTCGGCACGATAACGGCTGTGGCAGACTATATGGGAAATGTAAAATGCAGCATAGATGACCCGTTTGCCGATCTTCCTGTGAATAAGCAGGGCAAGCTGGACGTGTCGGGGATAGTGGGGACCGACGGTTATCTGGCGGTAATAAGGGATCTTGGACTGAAAGAGCCTTACGCCGGACAGATACCGATAATAAGCGGCGAGATAGCCATGGATATAACTCAGTATTACGCGGTGAGCGAACAGATACCGACGGTATGCGCGTTGGGCGTGCTGGTAGATACCGATCTTAAAATAAAATGCGCGGGCGGCTATATGATACAGCTCGTACCTCCGATAAACGAATCCGCTATAGACGTTATCGAGCGAAATATCAAGGACATGCAGTCGGTGACCGAGCTGTTGTCCGCAGGGCTTACTCCCGAAAAGATCGCGCTGAAAGGCCTTGAGGGGCTGGGCGGCGATATCCTCGATAAGTGGGAGGCGGAGTATTACTGTAACTGTTCCCGTGAAAGGACGGAGCGCGTGCTTGCCGCATTGGGAAAAGAAGAGCTTTTGAATCTGGCGGAGGAGCAGAGCGAAACAGAACTGTGCTGCCATTTTTGCGAAAAGAAGTACAGCTTTACTTCCGAGCAGATAAGACAGCTTATAAGTCGGATATGACCGGAGCGTGCTTATGAAGAAATGGCTGCTTAAACAACTGGATACCGCTATAGCCGAAGATCTGCGCAAGGAAACCGGACTGCCTGCGCTTGTAAGCGAGCTGCTGGTAGTTAGGGGCATACATACCGCAAAGCAGGCGGAGAGCTTTTTTTACGCAAACGAACTGTCCGACCCCTATCTTATAAAGGATATGGACAAGGCGGTCGCCGCTGTCGAGCAGGCGTTGGAAGACGGCGATAAAATAACCGTTTACGGCGATTACGACTGTGACGGCATAACCGCGGCGGTTATGCTCACCGATCATATTTGCGCGTTGGGAGGAGAAGCCGATTGGTACATTCCCACCAGAGAAGAGGGTTACGGGCTAAACGTCGACGCCGTGCGAAAGATCGCCGAGAACGGCACCGGACTTATAATCACCGTAGATAACGGAATTTCCGCCGTAAAAGAGGCGGAGCTTATATATGAACTGGGTATGAAGCTGGTGATAACCGACCACCACGCAGTCCCCGATACTCTGCCGATGGCGGAGGCTGTCGTTGATCCGCACCGCAGGGACGATACCTGCAAATGCAAGTATCTTGCGGGCTGCGGCGTGGCATTAAAGCTCATTATGGCGCTTGAGCATGACTGTGAAACGGTGCTGGAGCAGTACGCGGATCTTGCCTGCATAGGAACGATGGGGGATTCGGTGCCGCTTGTGGGGGAGAACCGCATAATAGTCCGCACCGGTATCGACGGAATGGAATATACCGAAAATGCGGGTCTGTACGCGCTTATCAACGCGGCGGGACTTCACGCGGACAATATGAGCGCCGTCGGCGTTTCTTTCGGATTGTGTCCGAGGATAAACGCGGTCGGCAGAATGGACATCCCCTCTAAAGCGGCGGAGCTTTTCCTGTCGCAAAACCGCTCTGCGGCCCAGGTCAGGGCGGAAGAGCTCTGCGGCTTCAACACCGAAAGAAAAGAATACGAGAGCGAGCTTGTAGAACAGGCTATAGCGCAGCTTTCCGATGACCCGCAGCGGTTCAACGAGCCGGTGCTGATAGTCGTCGGAGAGGGGTGGAAGCACGGCGTTATAGGACTGGTCGCCACCAAGCTCACTGAGCGTTTCGGCAAGCCGTCTATAGTTATAGGCTTAGAAAACAAAGAGGCACGCGGCAGCGCCCGAAGCATAGAGGGCTTTTCGATAGCGCGGCTGTTTGATCATTGCAAGGGATTATTGATAAAGCAGGGCGGGCATGACGCCGCCGGAGGATTTTCCATTGAAGAGGAAAATATCCCGGCGTTTTGTAAGATGGTCAAGGACTATTGCAGGGAAAAATTCCCGGTCATGCCGGTACAGGCGATAGAAGCGGATAAGGAGCTGACTATTTCCGACCTTGATATATCCGCGGTGGAAAACCTCGAATATTTACAGCCGTTCGGCGAGGGGAACCCCGCTCCGCTGTTTTTGATGAGGGAATGCGAGATCATCTCCACCCGTCCGCTTAAAGACGGCAAGTACACCGCTTTTCACGCTGTATTTCAGGGAAAGCAGCATAAGTTTTTGTGCTTTGGAATAAAGTACGACGATTTTCATTACCGCATAGGTGAAAAGGTCGATCTGCTTGCAAATCTTGAGATAAATGAATATAATGATGTTAAAAGCGTCAGTATACGGGTAAGAGAATTGCGGCGCAGCGGCATCGACCAGAATAAATTGTTTGCCGCCAAGGAGATATATAACAAAATAGTCAACGGCGAAAAGGTCGATCCCAGACTTTTGAGCAGAATAATGCCTACTACCGAGGAAATGAAATTGCCGTTTGACATTTCAAGGAGCTATACCGGCCTTTCCGACGCGGCAGAATATGCGCTGACTATGGGTGTGAATTACTGTAAGTTTATGATGTGTCTGCATATTTTTGCGGAGTTCGGACATTTGAAGCTGGACAGAGTGAGAGGAACAATGGAGTTTATAAAAGGCGGCAGGCGGATAGAGCTTGAACATTCCGCCGTTATCAAACGAATAAAAAGCTGCTGCGGACAAAACTGACGTTCGCGCGGTAAGTTTATGAACACGAAAGGAGAACGGTATGCTGTATACGATAGATATGCTTATAGACAGGATAAAAAGCAGCGAAAAGACTTATGACACGGAAAAGATCATACAGGCGTATCAGCTTGCCGAAAAAGCGCACGAGGGCGTTTTGCGCACCTCCGGCGATCCGTATATCTCTCATCCGGTAGCGGTAGCGTATATCCTGCTGGAAAAATTCTGGATGGATACCGACACTATCTGCGCGGCTTTGCTGCATGACGTGGTAGAGGACACCGATATAACCCTTGAGGAGATACAAAAAAAATTCGGCGAGGACGTCGCACAACTTGTAGACGGCGTAACAAAAATAGGTCTTGTGCCTTTGAATACCCGCGAAGAGCAGCAGGCGGAAAATATCCGTAAGATACTGATAGCCATGTCTAAGGATATCCGTGTAATAATAATCAAGCTCGCGGACAGACTTCACAACATGCGCACGTTAGAGGCGCGCCCGCCGGAAAAGCAGCGCAAGACTTCTTTGGAAACGATGAACTTTTACGCGCCTATCGCTCACCGTTTAGGTATCAGCGATATCAAGGAGGAAATGGAGGATATCGCGCTTAGATACCTCGACCCGTACGGCTTTCAGGAGATACAGCGCCAGTTGAGCCTTAACAAGGTACAGCGCGAGGAATTTATAGAATCTATAAAAGAGCGCATACGAGAGCGTATTTCCGATATAGAGCCGCCTCCGATAATCGAGGGCAGAGTAAAAAGCACCTACAGCATTTATAAAAAGGTTTATATAAAGGGCAAGGACTTCAGCGAGATATACGATATTTACGCTGTGAGAGTGATCCTGCAGACCGTGGTGGAGTGTTATAACGTGCTGGGTATAATACACGATATGTTCCGCCCGATACCGTACCGCTTCAAGGATTATATCGCCATGCCCAAGCCTAACCGCTATCAGTCCTTGCATACTACCGTAATAGGCAGAGAGGGCGTGCCGTTCGAGGTGCAGATACGCACGCAGGAAATGCACAATACCGCTCAGTACGGCGTTGCCGCGCATTGGAAGTACAAGGCGGGCATACAGGGCAGCGTTGCGGGAGAAAAGCGCTTCGACTGGATA
>CANRII010000062.1 GCA_947630685.1 uncultured Ruminiclostridium sp.
GAGGACGGCAATTACGCGGGGTATTACAACGTCGGGCCTGACGACGCGGATTGCTTTCAGACCGGCGCGCTGGTGGATATTTTTGTAAGGCAATGGGGCGGCGGACTGAAATGGATAAACAAGTCGGACGGCGGTCCGCACGAGGCTAATTTTCTGAAGCTGGACTGCTCGAAGTTAAAAACCACTTTCGGTTGGAAACCGCATTGGGCTCTTGAAACTGCGATAACAAAGACGGTCGAGTGGACAAAAGCATGGCTGTCCGGCGAGGACGTCAACATCTGCATGGAAAGGCAGATAGGGGAATTTTGGATCAAAGGAAACGAGGTATAAATTTATGGAAAACAAAAAGACCGAGGCACAGGCAAGAGAAGAAATAAAAGCGCTTGTGACCGAATACTATCACAATTTCAAGGAAAACAAAACACCGTATAAAGATGGCGACAGGATCACATACGCGGCAAGGGTGTTCGATGAAAAGGAAATGTGCGCGCTTACTGATGCAATGTTGGATTTTTGGCTGACGACGGGACGTTTTGCCGATGAATTTGAAAAGGAATTTGCAAAGTGGATAGGCGTTAAGTATGCTCATCTGGTAAACAGCGGTTCGTCGGCAAATCTTGTCGCGTTCTATACCTTGACCGCGCCGGAATTGGGAGAACGTCAGATAAAGAAGGGCGATGAGGTGATAACCGTAGCCTGCGGATTTCCCACCACGGTCGCACCGATAATTCAATACGGCGCTGTGCCGGTGTTTGTTGACGTGACCGTGCCGCAGTACAATATCGACGTTTCGGCATTGGAGGCTGCATTGTCCGAAAAGACCAAGGCGGTGATGATAGCGCATTCGCTCGGCAATCCCTTTGATCTTTCTGCGGTGAAGAAATTTTGTGATAAGCATAAGCTATGGCTTGTAGAGGACAACTGCGACGCGCTCGGTACGCAGTACACCATTGACGGCGTGACAAAATTCACCGGAACATGGGGCGACATTGGAACCAGCAGCTTTTATCCGCCTCATCATATGACGATGGGAGAGGGCGGCTGCGTTTACACGGACGACCCGCTGCTCCACCGCCTTATTCTTTCCTACCGCGATTGGGGAAGAGACTGCATCTGCCCGTCGGGACACGATAATTTCTGCGGTCACCGCTTTGACGGTCAGTACGGAGAATTGCCGCAGGGATACGACCACAAGTATGTTTACAGTCATCTGGGATTTAATCTGAAAGTCACCGATATGCAGGCGGCGATAGGCTGCGAGCAGCTTAAAAAATTCCCGTCGTTTATTGAGCGCAGGAGGCACAATTGGGACAGACTTCACAAGGCGCTCGAGGGACTTCAAGACAAGCTGATACTGCCCGAGCCTGCCGAGAACAGCAGACCGTCATGGTTTGGCTTTCTTATCTCGGTAAAGCCGGAGAGCGGGCTTTCAAGAAATGCGATCACAAGGTATATTGAAGAGCATAACGTGCAGACACGTCTGCTGTTCAGCGGAAATCTGCTGCGTCACCCCTGCTTTAACGAACTGAGAAATACAGACCGGTACAGAGTTGTCGGCGAGCTTACAAACACCGATTTTATCATGAACAACACATTCTGGGTCGGCGTTTACCCCGGTATGACCGATGAAATGGTGGACTATATGGCGAAAGTTATCAAAGAGGCAGTCGGAAGATGAAAAAAGCAATAGTTACAGGCGCTAATGGGTTTATAGGCAAATTTTTGATAAAAGAACTTCTTGCTAACAATGTTGAAGTTTATGCTGTTGGCAGAAAAGGCACAAAATGGAGCAATCTGCTTAACGAAAAAGTAAGAAAGGTTGAATGCGACTTAGCAGATATTTCAAAATTGCCATATATTATTTCCGACAGAGATATAGATTGCTTAATTCATTTGGCATGGGCAGGCGTTTCGGGCGCAGACAGAGGAGATTATAACCTACAATTGAAAAATGCTCAATATACCTGCGATGCGGTAAAAGCGGCTTCAGAGATGAATATCAAACGCTTTGTAGGAGCAGGCACCTTAGCCCAACTTGATGGACTGAATTACATAGGCAAAGATGATTCAACGCCTAATTTAGTCAGCTGTTATGGAAGTGCTAAAACAGCAGCTCAGTTTATGAGCAAAGCGTTAGCCAATCAATTGGTAATTGAACATGTTTGGTGCTATATTTCTAATATTTACGGAATAGGTGATACGTCAAATAATTTTATCAATTTTGCATGTAAGAAATTACTGAACGGCGAGCGGGCTTCGTTTACTGCCGGAGAACAGAATTATGATTTTGTGTATGTTACTGATACGATAAATGGATTATATTTATGCGCTCAAAACGGAAAACCTAATCATTCCTATTACATAGGCAGCGGATGTGCAAGAAAGCTGAAAGAGTATATTTCGATAATAAGAAATAGCATTGACAGAAATATACCTCTGTATTTAGGTGAGGTTCCGTTTAACGGCATATCGTTGCCGATCGAGGCATTCAGTTGTGAACACGTAACAACCGATACCGGATATATTCCCACGGTAGATTTTGAAACAGGAATACAAAATACCATCCGGTGGTTGAAGGAGAAACAAAGCAAGTAAAAACAGCAAATCTGCCAATATTTCAAAATTATAAAGGAGAAGAAACAATGCTGGTTAAAGTAAACGAAGCGGTCATAGAACTGCTTACACAACATCATATATATGGAAATTATAGCGGTTTGGGCTGGCCGAAAAATGGAGATGCCCTTGATGTAAATCAAAGCTCTGAATACGAACCATATACAATATTCAGCGGAAATAAATTATTCAGTATAGGAGCTTTCTCATTTTCATGGTCGCCCTTAACGAATTTGTGCAGCATGGGACGATACAGCAGCATTGCTTCTGGGTTAAGTATATTTGGACCTCTTCACCCATACGACAGATTCACTACATCTACTGTTACTTTTCTAAGCCAGTATAAAGACTTTTGTATATTCAAAAATTCACGTACTGAGGATTGTGAATTTGAATATGTAAACTCAAATGATTTACCGGCAAAAGTTGATATAGGAAATGACGTTTGGATTGGTGGCAATGTTACATTAAAACGAGGTGTAAAAATCGGTGACGGAGCAATAGTCGCAAATCATGCGGTCGTTACCAAAAATGTAGATCCTTATACCATTGTGGGGGGGTGCCCCGCTAAATTTATAAAGCATCGTTTTTCTATGGAGATCATATCAGAATTGATGGATCTTAAATGGTGGCAATATCGTTGGACAGATTTTAATTTTCGTGCTGATATTCCAATTGAGAAATTTATTGAAATTATATCCGATAAAGTAGCAAATAACCTAATAAAACCGTATACACCGGAAAAATTGACCGGTAAAATGATAATTGATGCTTCTATGTGAATATGGGAATAAAACCCGATATCTTTTTAAGATGGCGTGCGCATGACCGCCGAATGGATAAAGGAGGGCAATTAAATGGCGAAAATTACACTTACACCGCTGGATATAGGCGGATATATCATAGATATGATGTTTTCAGACGATAACCGCGGCTGTTTTACCAAGTTATTTGAACAGAATATTTTTGCGGAACAGGGTGTGGAGTTTCATGTAAGCGAATCCTTTGTTTCCCGTTCCGATAAAAACGTGGTGAGAGGAATGCACTTCCAGACATTTCACCCGCAGGCAAAGCTGGTATCGGTCATATCCGGAAAGATATTTGACGTGATAGTCGACCTGCGCAAGGAAAGCGGTACCTACGGTCAATGGCGTGGCGTATATTTATCCTCCGAAAATCATAAGAGCCTGTTAGTGCCCAAAGGCTTTGCACATGGTTTTTTGTCGCTGTGTGACAATAGTATGGTGCTGTATCAATGCGATGGAGCTTATGATGCTAAGACAGACGCCGGAGTGCGTTTTGACGATAAAGACATAGCGATAGAATGGCCGACGGATACATCAAAACTTATCGTGGGCAAAAGGGATAGAGGACTTATGACATTCGAGCGGTTTGATAAAGATCAAAGTTTTATATATGAAGATAAGGAAAACTCTCGGCTCATAGAAAGCGAGCGGGGGGGGGTACTTAAGTGCTCTAAATAATATTTGTTGCTGCATGACTTGTCTTTGCAGATCGGAGCGTGCGGCATGAAGAAAGCGATAGTCACAGGCTCCACCGGTTTTATCGGAAAAAACCTTGTAAATGAGCTTATAGAGAATAATGTTGAGGTTATTGCGGTTGACAGAAAGGGAGCAAATTGGGACAGCCTGCCGGATAAAGTGATCTCGGTGGAGTGCGAGCTGAGTGAGATATCGCGCCTACCGGAAATGATCTCAGACAGGAATATTGATTACATATTTCATCTGGCATGGCAGGGAGTTTCAGGCACTAACAGGGCGGATGCCTCTGATTGGGAGATACAATTAAAAAATATCAAAGCGTCACTCGAAGCCGTAGAAGCAGCTCATATAATGAACATCTCCTCGTTTATCACGACCGGTTCGATACATGAAGCTGAAATACAGCAGGAAATATTAAAAGGAACAGTAATATCCGATCCTGTAAATATGTATAAATCCGCAAAAACCGCTTCGCACTGGATGTGTAAAGCGAAAGCGGGAGAATACGGCATGCGATTTTTCAATCCGTTGATAATAGGCGCGTACGGAGTAGGAGATAAGCCCAACAGCCTTATCAATATGATTATAAAACAAATTTTTGATAATAGATCTCCTTCACTTTCGACTTGTGAGCATATATATGATTTTGTATATATTTCTGATATTGCTCACGCATTATACCTTATTGCAAAAAAAGCTGTAAACGGCAAGGAGTACATGATCGGCTCAGGCGCAGCAAAGCCTTTGAAGGACTTTCTCACGATTGCCGCAGATATGGCAAATGCGGCAAAGGGCGGAGAAAAGATACCTTTGGGATTTGGAAAATACAATGGCAAACCGGTATCTCTCCCGCCCGAAGCTTTCGACACAACAAGCCTGACGGAGGATACCGGATTCAAGCCGCAGATTTCTTTTGAAGAGGGTATAAAAAGAACTATCGATCGTATTTTGAAGGAAAACAGATAAATGACAACCATAATTTTAGGCTCCGGTATAGCCGGACTCGGCGCATGGTACGCGGATAACACGGCTCAGATATATGAAGCCTCCGACAAAGCGGGAGGCTTGTGCAGAGGCTTTGAGATAAACGGCTTTTACTTCGACCAGGCGGTACATCTGTCGTTTGCTAAGGATAAAATAGTCCGTGACGTTTTCGACAAGACCGAGCAGTATTATCACCACCCGTTTCCGTATAGCTGGTATAAGGAGAACTGGCTTCGCCATCCCGCGCAAAACAACCTGTTCCATTTCCCGCCGCAGTTTAAGATAGACGCGGTAAAGGGCTTTATTGAGCGCGAGGGCAGGGAAAACGTCACCGATTTCAAACAATGGCTGATAGGCGGCTACGGAGAATTTCTGTACGAAAATCTTTTTAAGCTGTATAATGAAAAATACTGGCAGACCGACCTTGAAAAGATGGGCATAGACTGGATAGGAAACCGTATATATCAGCCGGATATCGACGAGGTGCTTTACGGCTCATACACCGACGAAACGCCGAACGTTTACTACGCTTCCGAAATGCGCTACCCTAAAAACGGCGGTTATTACGCATTCATAAAGGAGATAGCAGACGAGGCGGAGAAGCAGGGTAAGCTGCATCTTAATAAAAAAGCGGTAAGGATAGACCCCGCCGCAAAAATCGTTTACTTTGCGGACGGAACAAGCACTGAATACGACCGCCTGATTTCCTCCGTTCCGCTTCCGGAAATGGTAAAGCTCATCGACAACGCACCGACCGAGATAAAGGAAAAAGCAGAGGATTTTGAGCATACCGGAGTCGCGCTTGTATCTGTCGGTATGAAAAAGACCGAGTTTGAGAAATTTTGGTTTTACATATATGATACCGACATAATGGCGGCACGGGCATATATGCCGTCGGTAAAATCCCCGGCGAACGCTCCGGACGGCTGCGGCTCGATACAGTTTGAAATTTATTTCAGCTCAAAAGCACAGCCTCCGAAAGAGGACGAAGCGGTGGAGAACACGCTTTACGCACTCGAAAAGCTGGGTATAGCAAAGCGCGCCGACGTGCTTTTCACCGATTACAGGATAATGCCGTACGGCAACGTTACGCTGCTCAAAACCACCGAGCGGGATGTGCCTGCTGTCACCGACTGGGTAAAGTCGCAGGGAATTATCCCCATCGGCAGATTCGGCGAGTGGAAGTACCTCTGGAGCGATCAGTCCTTTTTGTCGGGGTATAATGCGGGTAAAACAATTTAACATCTTTACAAACCAAAACCGTCAAGTTCGATTTGAACCTGACGGTTTTGGTTTTTTATTTAACTCGTCGTGCTGCTGTTGCCAAGGTTGCCCTCGCCGAGCGGGTTGTTGTCACCGAAGCTTATTGAGGTGACGGTTTTGCGGTCGCCCGCGCTCTTTAGTATGACGTATTTCATTTCCTTTACCGCTTCGTTCTGGCGGTCAAGCCCCGGTATAGACGCGGACAGCGGGTAATACTCCACCGTCAGCGTGTAGGTGTCGCCGACGCTTTCTATAGTCTTGACCTTTGGCACATAGTTTGCCGTGCGGTTAGTGGAGGAAACGCCGTAAGCCTTCTTGTCCGGGTCGTACGAGGCGCGCTCGTTTACGCCGCCGACCGTTTCGTGCTGTATGCTTATATTTCCTCCGAAAAGGCTGGCGGCGTTGGTTTCAACGTCCAGCTCCGGTATGTAGGTAACGCCCATATCCGATTCGTAATTTGAAATATCTCCGGTCAGCAGTATTTTGGAGATAGCCGCTCTGATTATCGTGGAATTTGACAGCGTGCTTGCTTCCTCGAATGTCGGCGGGTCGGTTGCCACCAGCGGATAAAGATACAGTTCAAATTCGTTTTTCAACGCGGTGTTGTTGGCGATATCGTCGGCGGTGTTCTTTATAAATACCACCGTTGAAAAGATACCGATGATCGCAAATATTATGACAAGCAGTCCGCAGACGAAGAAAAACGCTTTCTTCCCCTGACCGCGCACGGTCTTTTCCGGCATGTCAACGACTATAACGTCCTCGTCCGCAAAGTCGTTCTCCGTTTCGGAAAAAGCCTCCTCCAGCGAACCGGCTATGCTGCGCAGCACCTTTTTTTCTTCCTGCTGACTGCCGCCTCTTTTATTCTTTTTCATTCCATGCTCCTCTTAGCTTCTTATCTGACCGTTTCCGTTTATAAGATACTTATAGGTGGTAAGCGCCTCAAGTCCCATCGGTCCGCGCGCGTGCAGCTTCTGGGTGGAAATGCCTATTTCCGCGCCAAGCCCGAATTCAAACCCGTCGGTAAAGCGCGTGCTGGCGTTTACATACACAGCCGCCGCATCTATCTCTTTCTGGAATTTTTCGGCGTTTTCCATGCTGCGGGTCACTATACATTCGCTGTGCCGCGTGCCGAAGCGGTTGATATGCGCAATAGCCTCGTCTACACTATCCACGGTTTTTACCGCTATCGTGTAATCAAGGAACTCCCTGCGGTAATCCTCGTCGTCGGCTTTTTTCTGTAGGGTGATATATTCGGCGCTTGCATCGTCGCCGATAAACGCCACCTTGCCGTTCCACCTTTCGGAAAGACGTGTGAGAAATTCCTTTGCTATCGACTTATGCACCAGTACGTTTTCTATCGCGTTGCAGACCGACGGGCGCTGAGTTTTTGCGTTGTCGGTAATATCAAGCGCCATGCCGATATCCGCGCTTTCGTCCACATAAACGTGGCAATTGCCCTCTCCGGTCTGTATTACCGGTACGGTGGCGTTGGTCATTACGGTACGGATAAGTCCGCCGCCGCCGCGGGGGATAAGCACGTCAAGATATTCGTTTGCCTGCATAAGCTCTCTTGCGGTATCTCGGGAGGTATCCTCTACAAGCTGTATTATGTTCGGGTCGGCGCCGGCTGCTCCTATCGCGTCGCGCATTATCCCGACCAGACACTTGTTTGAATTTATCGCGTCGCTGCCGCCGCGCAGTATGACGGTATTTCCCGCCTTAAAGCACAGACAGCCCGCGTCTACCGTGACGTTCGGCCGGGACTCAAATATTATTCCTATAACTCCCAGCGGAACGGTCTTTTTTATCACCGAAAGCCCGTTGTCAAGGGTGTTGCCGCCGATAACTTTTCCGACAGGGTCAGGAAGAGCCGCCACCTGTCTTACTCCTTCCGCCATGCCGTCTATCCGAGGATCGGTGAGAGTGAGCCTGTCTATCAGCGAGGAGGATATGCCGTTTTGCTTTGCATTCTCAATATCGCGGAGATTTTCTTCCTTTATCTTTTCTCTGCCGTTTAACAGCAAGTCCGCGATGTTAAGCAGGATCTTGTTCTTTTCTCCCTGCGAAAGACGCGCGGACGCGGCAGCCGCTTTTTTTGCGTTTTCTCCTAATTGCTGTATGTATGTCATAATATCTCCTTATTTTTCTTCCTGCGGGAGAAATACCGTGCAGGTCGCTTTGTTTTCAAACAAGTCGTACAGGATATTCGGGTCTGAGCCCTTTATTATTACTGTAGGAATGCCGCTCTCTCCCGCGATTATCGACGCTTCCAGCTTAGTGAGCATGCCGCCGCTTGCAAACTCGCTGCCCTTATCCTTAGCGGAGGCTATCATCTCATCGGTAACTTTTTTCACTTCCGGTAACAGCTTTGCGTCCGGCAGCTTCGGGTTCTTATCAAACAGGCCGTCAACGTCGGTGAGTATCACCAGCAGATCGGCGTTACACAGCTTTGCCACTATCGCGGAAAGGGTGTCGTTTTCGTCAAAGTCCAGTTCCTCGATGGAAACGGTATCGTTTGCGTTTATTATCGGTACGATGCCCATTTCCAGCAGCGTTTCCAGCGTGTTTATTACGTTTTCTTTACGCAGCTTGTTGCTTATTACGTCGCGGGTGAGCAGCACCTGAGCTACAGTATGGTCGTATTTTTGAAATTCGCGGTCGTAAATGTGCATAAGCTCGCATTGACCTATCGCCGCGCACGCCTGTTTTTGCGGTATCTCTACCGGCTTGTGCCGAAGTCCTGCGCGTGCCGCTCCTACTCCCTGAGCGCCGGAGGATACGAATATTATTTCTCGTCCGGCGTTTTTAAGGTCGGAAAACACCTCTATCAGCTTTGACACGCGTCTTAAATTAAGGCTGCCGGTATGGTGAGCCAGCGTGCTTGTGCCTACCTTTACCACGACTCTTTTTTTATCACTGAAATCCATTTTATTATCTCTTTTCCGTCCGCACCGCAGCGCGGGATATTCCTTATATATATTATCACACATCGCCTTTTCTGTCAAGAAAAAACTGCCGGATTGACTAAAGCTGAAAACTGTGTTATACTTGAAAAAAGGAAGTGTTAACATGAAGTCAAGAGTTATGCCCAAAGCGCCGGAGCTGATACTTTCCTACAACATCGGCGACAAGGCGGCGCTGGTTTCTGCCGCGGCGGAAAGCCTCGGGATACAGCATATAGAGATACCCCTTGATAAGGCGGGTGAGAGCCTCGGTTATCTTGCGGGATACATCGGCTTTTTAGAAAAGGGCGGCTCGCTTACCGCCGAGGGTGAATGTCTTATCTTTTCCGGGATAAGCTCCGCAAGGCTTAACACCGTGCTTCAGCGCATACGCGCGGTGGATATCCCGCTTAAAGCGATAATCACCTCACACAATCAGAACAAGAGCGTGCAATGGCTTATAACCGAGCTTGAAAAGGAGCGCGCCGCGATCGAGAAAGCTAAAGTCTAAAAAATAAATTTTTAAGACTTTGCGTTTTGCGCTTTGCTGAGTACGGTCAGCAATTAACCGCACAAAACTTAAAAGGAGAGAGCTTGCTTTGCAAGCATGGTAATAAAAATGAACATACAGATATTCGGAAAGAATAAATGCTTCGACACGAAAAAAGCGCAGCGCTGGTTCAAAGAACGCGGCATTAAATTCCAGTACGTGGATATTTTATCAAAGGGACTTAGCCGCGGCGAGCTTAACAGCGTTGCGGCGGCAGTCGGCGGTATAAATGCGCTGATAGACGAGAACGCAAAGGACTACGCTATGATAAAGTACCTGCTCGACGATGCAAAGCCGGACAAGCTGTCGGAATGTCCGCAGCTTTACAAAACTCCCATCGTGCGAAACGGAAAGCAGGCGACTGTAGGATACTGCCCCGACGTATGGAAAGAGTGGGAGTGAGAGGGTGTGTATGCTCGCGGCAGATATGTATAATGTGCCGAAATTTTCACATGATTATCACTAAAAATAGATATGTTATTTTCAAGTGTCGTCTAATATATACGATGTATAATATTTCGCTGTCCCTCGCCGCGCAGTATAACACGCTGCGCCAAGCGGCACGGCGTACAGTACAAAGCCGTTTTGCACCGCACAACACGGCGCTATCCAAAGCCGAGCAGCACCGCACCATATAGCCTGACACGGTGTTACCTCATGTCCGACAGCGTTGTATCACATGGAATGATAAGGTGCTGCCCATCTTCGGCAGTTCTGCGCCGCCCAACACGCCAAAGCTGCTGCTCCAAGCCATGCAGCGCTATCCGCGGCATAGTGCGCGCTCACAACAACCATACATCGCGCGATGAAATTTTCACATGATTATCACACAAAGTAGAAATGTAATTTTCCGCCCTCGTCTAACATATGCAATGTATAATATCCGCCCGCCACGTCGTTTTGACATGGCGGGCGAGTGTATCAACGTATAAAATCTGTCAGCGCTTGCGTCTGACTATCCCCGCAATTATCAGCGCCGCTCCCGTGATGATACCGACTATCATGATAAGCCAGTTTATATTCCAGTTTACCGTGTCGATATTCCATTCAAAGGGCTTGAAAAGCTGAATGCTTTTATATTCCGGTCGACTTTCAATTCCGAATATTATCAGCAGCCTGTTTATAAGATAATTTGAGAAGAATGCAGCTGCCGATAGTGCAACGGTAAGCGCCCCCGACTTTATCAGCGGGTTTGTATGCCAATAACGCAGCAGCAAAAACACGACCCATACGACGGGAACAAACACCGCCGAAAGAGTAAGCGCTATTCCCCAAAATGTATTATCCGCGTTTATATACAGTCCTATAAATATCAACATCACAAAATACAGCAGCGTATCCGCCGCAAGCGACAGCAGCCCCTTATGGGATCTAAGCGCGCCATTTTGAGGAAGACAGCGGAAAACGACCGGCAGAAACACGGCACACAGTCCGAATAGGGAGGACGACGCAGCGACAAAAAACCAATCCCCGCCGGTATAAATGCAGACAGTCATCATCAGCAGCATAAGGCATACCGTAGCTCCGCACAGCGTAACGGGGAAACGGTATTTTACCGTTAACATGGGCAGTACAGTCACCGAGGCGGTCAATCCAAGCGACGCCAGTACGATAAAAAACCAGTCAAGTCCGTGTCCTACCGCGAGATTTACTATCAGACACACTATCACCGGTATCATAAACAACGCCGCCGCGATAATTCCTATAATAAAGGTCTTCCTGCGCTCTTTTTTGCTGTGGCGGGACAACACCTCGGCTTTTTCTGTTTCAAGTATCTCTTCGCTTTCGCCATTTTTCAGCTCGTTCAATAACGACAGGCATTCGTTACACTCAAAAATATGCTCCTCAACAGCTTTCCGACTGTCGGAGCTGCATACTTTGTCAACGTACAGCGGTAAAAGATCGCGTATAAGTCCGCAACTATATTTCATTGCTTTTCCAACCTTTCTGATATTTTAAGACGCGCACGGTGATAGGTGACGCGCGCCCAGGATTCCGTTTTGCCGAATATTTTTCCTATCTGTGCAAAGGACAGCTCTCCGAACACCCTTAGCTGAAATACCTCCTTATAAGGCTCGTCGAGCGTATGAAGTATAATATGTATCCTCAAAGCGGTATCCTTGTCCTCTACTTGCGTTTGGGTATCTTCAGCGCCGGATGTTTCGACGGGAGCGTCGGCGGAAAAATGCTTTTGTCGTCGAAGCTCGTCCATATAAAGATTTTTGGCTATCGCGCAAAGCCATGTCAGCTCGTCGGATTTTCCGTGATAGCCTCCGCGTGACAGCGCGCGGAAAAATGTGTTTTGCGTCAGTTCTTCCGCGAGCGAGCGGTCTTTTGTAAGCGTAATGAGATATGAAAAGACCTGCATGTAATATCTGTTGTACATTTTTTCGGTATCCGTAGCGCTGCCCCCCCTTTTTTTGATTTCTGTAGGTTAGACGGAGATATCTCCTTTTCGTTACAAAATTTTTAGAATTTTATATCAATAAAACAACCGCGCCGCCTAGCACCACGCCGAGCCGTACTGCGCCGCCCAACATGCCAAAGCTGCTGACCCAAGCCATGCAGCGCTGTCCGCAGCATGGTGCTCGCTCACAACAACCATACATCGCGCGACGAAATTTTCACACAGATTTCACACAAAGTAGAAATGTTATTTTCCACCCTCGTCTAACATATGCAATGTATAATATCCGCTACCCCTCGCCGCGCAGTATAACACGCTGCGCCAAGCGGCACGGCGTACTGTACCAAGCCGCTCTGCGCCGCACAACACGGTGCTATCCCAAGCCATGCAGCGCCGTGTATCGAAAAATCTATAATATTGATTTTTTAGAAGTTAAAACAACCGCGCCGACATATTGCCGACGCGGTATTTGTTATTTCTTATCCGGTTGATCCAACTTATTTGCAAAGGGCTTGTGAAATTCTATGCCCGATGAAGAAATATCGTCGGAACGCTTCGTGCTGGCGTTGTCCTTAAGGTCGCAGCCGGAGCTTTTACCGATGTTTTTTTTGCCGTGATTCAAAGAGTCGTTTTTCATACAGCCCTCCTAAGGCTCACGATTATACGCAGCCCTGAGCCTTCATAGCCTCAGCGACCTTAAGGAAGCCGGCGATGTTAGCGCCTGCCATGTAGTTGCCCTCAAGACCGTACTCCTTGGCAGCCTCATCGCACTGCTTGAATATCTGTACCATGATGTCATGCAGCTTAGCGTCTACCTCTTCAAAGGTCCAGCTGTAACGCATGGAGTTCTGGCTCATCTCAAGACCGGAGGTAGCTACGCCGCCGGCGTTAGCAGCCTTTGCGGGGCCGTAGAGTATGCCGTTTGAAAGATAAACCTCGATAGCTTCGGGAGTGGAAGGCATGTTAGCGCCCTCCGCTACTGCAAAGCAGCCGTTCTTTACGAGCGCCTGTGCGGACTCGCCGTCGATCTCGTTCTGGGTGGCGCAGGGAAGCGCGATATCGCAGGGGATAGT
>CANRII010000063.1 GCA_947630685.1 uncultured Ruminiclostridium sp.
CCTACACCATAAAGAGCAATAAGACCACCTCTTACACCGTTACGGGACTTTCCGCCGGAACAAAATACAGCGTGCGTATCCGCGCTTATAAGAATATAGGCGACAAGAACATATACGGCGCGTATAAGACCGGCTCGGTCTATACTTCCCCGTCAAGCGTCAGCGGTCTGCGGTTGTCCTCCGCGACGAAAAATTCCCTTTCTATAAAGTGGAACCGCAACACCACCGCCAACGGATACAGAATAGAGATATACAAAGGCGGCAAGTGGGTGATATACAAGGTAAGCGGCAGCTCTACCACCTCGTACAAGCTGACCTCCCTCACCGCCGGAACAAAATACAAGGTTCGTATATGCTCATATAAAAGCATCGGCACAAAGACTGTCTACAGCTCGTATACCAGCTTAAATTTTGTGACAAAGCGTTAAAAGGACGGTATAAAAATGGCAAAAGGACTTGAAATAATAGCCGCCGCCGACCTTAAAAACGGGATAGGAAAAGACGGCGATCTGTTAGCGCACCTTTCTCCCGACCTTAAACGGCTGAGAATGATGACAACGGGAAATATAATAGTAATGGGCAGAAAGACCTACCTTTCATTTCCGAAAAGACCTTTGCCGGACAGGGAGAACATAGTGCTTACCTCACGGCCGGAGGACTTCCCGCAGATCAGGTGCTTTTCATCGACAGACGAGCTTTTAAGCTATACGGACAAGGCGGAAAAGACCGTCTATGTGTTAGGCGGCGGAGAGGTCTACCGCTGTCTGCTGCCCTACTGTACTAAAATACACCTGACGCGCATACTTCATGAGTTTGAGGGCGCGGACACGTTTTTCCCCGATATAGACGTTATGCCGGAGTGGGAAAAGACCTTAGAGGGAGAGGTAATTACCACCGAAAAATATCCGTTCAGATACGACGAATATAAAAGAGTTTGACCATGACCCCGCACGATCCAAAGCCGTGCGGGGTCTTTGTATTGACAACAAACTTAAAATGGTGTAAAATTATCTTTTGCATAGAAAAAAAGGGGGCGGAAATATGTATGAAATAAGTTTGAGGATACACGAGGAAAGCGAGCTTTACAATTCCTTTGACGAAAGCTGCCGAACGCTTAGCGGCGACGTATCGGACTATCTTACCAAGCAATACGGCAAAAAGGAGATAGGCGACGATATCCTGCTTAGGATAAAATGCGACCGTCCTATAGACGCCGATAGGGTAAAAATTGCGTTTCGTGAAACGATACATGAGCAGGAGCTGCATATCGCGAGCGAGAAAAGGCTGAACCTTGTAAAACAGCTATGGCTGCTTTGTATAGGAGTGGTATTCGTGACGGCGGCGATACTGCTGAACGGGATAATAGGCTCGGTACCGGTGGAGCTTATCTCTATAGTGGGTTCTTTCGCGGTATGGGAGGCGGCGAATATCTGGATAGTGGAAAATCCCCGCAACCGGCTTGCCAAGCGGACGCTTAAAAAGTTAAATTCTACAAAAATAGTAATAGAAGATCTTTCGGAAGGGCGGACAGATAAAAATGACTGAAGAAGTAAAAAAGAATCACTCGGTCAAGGCGTATTTTCATCGGCTGCTGGACATGCGCAGCAACATGCTCCCGTATGACGAGCTGCACGACATGATGGAGGAAAACACGGTCATACACGGCGCTAATATGTGGATACTCATGCTTGCGATACTGATAGCGTCGATAGGCTTAAACGTAAACTCCACGGCGGTAATAATCGGCGCTATGCTTATCTCTCCGCTGATGAGCGGCATACTTACAATGGGGTATTCTATAGCTATACATGATCTCCCCATGCTGAGAAAGGCGCTTACCAGCTTCGGCACGCAGGTGCTGATAAGTCTTATCGCCTCCACCGTTTATTTTGCGATATCCCCTTTGGATACCGCCACCGAAGAGATGATAGCGCGCACAAGCCCGACGATATGGGACGTGCTTATCGCGTTGTTCGGCGGTATCGCGGGCAGTATCGGCAATACCCGAAAAAAGGCCAGCAACGTTATCCCCGGCGTGGCTATCGCTACGGCGCTTATGCCGCCGCTTTGCACAGTGGGGTACGGTATCGCTACCGGGCGGCCGACCTTTATTTTCGGCGCGTTTTACCTGTTTTTGATAAACACGCTGTTCATCATGCTTTCCGCGTTGATAGTGACCAAGCTGCTGCGCGTTCCGGTAGTAGAAGAGATAGACGCAAAACGCAAAAAGCGCATTGCCCGAATTATTCATGTGATGGTGGTGGTAACGGTGCTGCCCAGCATACTCGCCGGCGCGTATACCGTCTACCTTTCGGTGCTGAACCAAAGCGTTTCGGATTATCTTAAAAACGAATTTGTCTTTGCGGATACCCAGCTTGTACAAAGCAGCTCCGACAATCAAAACCACGTTATCTCGGTATCGCTGGTAGGCTCGCAGATCTCCGATGAAAGAATTTCCGAGCTTGAGCAAAAGCTCGCCGAATATAATCTTTCGGGCTATACTCTTAAGGTAACGCAGAACAAAACGGTAGAGGGCGCTGACAGCGACAAGGTGACTATCGCCGTCCAGGAAAACACTATAAACGAGCTTCAGCAGCAGCTTAAGCAGGAGCAGGAGAAAAACGAGTCGCTGACTTCCGAGCTGAGCGAGCAGGTAAACTGCGCCGATATCGCCCAAAAGGCGGCGGCTGTCTTTACCGATATCACCGACATACGCTGCGGGCTTGTTTACGGCGAGGACGGCACGTCTGTTTTGCTTTCCGGTAAAGCTGAAAAACCTCTTTCCTCAAGCGAACAGCAAACGCTTAAAAATTTCCTCACCGCCGAAAGCGGCATCGAAAAAACGATATTGCAGATTAACGGGGTTTGAGGGCTGTACCCTTAACCCTCCGTTTTTTGGCTCTGCCAAAGCCCCGTCGGGGAGTGGGTCACTCCCTTGAGAGCGAAGCTCTCAACAACTATGCGCGCCAGCGCATAGTTTACGAACACCCTGACATGATCACAAAATTATCCCTCCCCGTAAAGGGGAGGGATAATTTTATAAATATAGGGATATGAAAACAACACACACGGTGGGAATTAAGGAAAAAGCTCAAAACGGAGCATAAGAAAAGCCCGTTTACTTTATCTTCGCCTGCAAAAGGTCGAGCAGCTCGCCGAAGCGCTGGAAATGCACCACCTCGCGCTCCCGCAAAAAGCGTATCGCGTTGGAAACGTCGGGATCGTCGCACATACGAAGTATGTTGTCATAAACCGCGCGGGCTTTCTGCTCCGCGGCGAGATCCTCGTTAAGATCTGCGATAGGGTCGCCCTTCGACTGGAGATACGCCGCCGTGAACGGCACGCCGGAGGCATTCGCCGGGTACACCGCGTTGGCGTGGTCGATGAAATAATCCCCCACCCCGTACCTGTCAAAGCTGCGCGCACCCTCTCCGGTGGTAAGTTGCGACACGATAGAGCCTATCATCTCGAGGTGGGAGAGCTCTTCGGTGCCCAGAGAAGCCTCGGAAATGTTCCGAAATAAATACAAACCGGACAAGCCGTATTTTTACGGATTGCCTTTATTCAGCTTCAAAACCTCAGAAAAGGCGGCTTGGTACGGCTCGGAAAAATGGAAAGAACACCACGATTCGCCTATAGCGGTAAGACGCGGAGAAAGGAGGATGATAAATATTTATGCGGCGGGTGGTACAACAAAATAAGACATAAAGTCTTCGGTCAGTCCGGAGACTTTTTTGTTGTAATTGCAGCACTCGCAAACGACTTTTTGGAAATCGTCTTTAGTAAGCCTTTGGAAATTTGCGTGGAAAAAAGCAGATGAAAAAATTTTCGGATAGAGTTACAATTATAATAAAATACGAGAAAAGAGAACCGCTATGGACAGACATAATATACCTATGCTTAACGGTGTATATGAAGCCATGAATGAGCTTATCGGCATGGATAACGTAATAAAGCTGTATGAGCATTATAAGGGAAGTCAGATAAATTTCCCGACCAGACTTTTTTCCAAGGAATTTGTTTTACAGGAGGCTATCAAAACCTACGACGGCACGAGTGAATCCATAAATAAAATAGCCGTAAAATATTCCTATTCGGAAAGAACGATACGGAAACTGTTGAAGAAAAATATAGACAGTTAAAAATGTGTATTGGAGGAACACAAAATGGCATTCAACGACTTTCTCAAAAAAGCAAAGGAAAGCGCTTCGACCGTTGCTCAGTCAGCCAAAACGGCTATGAATGAGCAAAAGGAGAAAATGGCGGCAAACAAAGCGGAACGCGAGCTTGTCAAAGCGCAAAAGCAGGGCGAGATAAATAATATCATCGCCGGACTTACCGAGCAGATAAACGCGGCGAGCGGAAATCTGTTTGACATGGACTCTAATACGCTGCTGAGCTTTACCGAGGAGTTTTACGATAAGCTGTATCTCCCCGCTCACAGCGTAAGCGCAAGCTATCTCACTTTCCACCCTAACGACAAGAAAATAGAAAAGCAGGCGGGCAAATCTCTTCCTCAATATGACGCCGCGTCTGAAAAGCCGGTATTTATGCTGCTCGGCAAAAACAGTCAGAGGGTGATACTTTCCACTAAGGCGCTTTATTTTGTAAAGACGCTTGAGGGGGACGTGCTGTTTAATTCCTGCGGCGTTATCGATATTAATAAGATAGCGAGCCTGTCATACTCCGCCGAGGGTGAAAATTTTATTTTCCGTGTAAACGGCGTAGAGGTGTTCAGAGAAGCTAAAGCGTTCGCGTTAGACGTTGACGCATTCGACGAATATGTGAGAAGAATAGCCGAGAAAGACTTTACTATCACTAACGAGCAGATAGACGCGCTTATCAAGAAAAAAATCGGCGACAATATACTTAAAACCGTCAGACAGTATGTATATGAGGACGAATTGCTGCTGTATTTCGCATGGGGCGGCGACTCGCTTTCCGCAAAGGACTTTGTGGTATGCTCGGACAAGCAGATGGTGGTGCTTGACCGCGAGGCGTTCGGTCTTACCAAAAACGTAAAGCAATTCTATTATGAGGACGTTACCTCAATGGCTACCTTACAGGAAACAAACGGGCTTATCGACCTTGCGCTTACTGCGGCATTCTCGTTTTGCGATCTTGAAATATCGGTAGCGGGAGCTAAGGAAAAGCTGCAAACCTTATTTACTTACGAGGCTGAAAAGGTAATAAAGGTATACAGAGATTGCAGAAGAAGCATTAAAGAAGAGGCTAAAAAGCCTCAGGTGGTAGTACAGCAGGCGGCAGCCTCGGCAGCGCCCGACCCGCTCGAACAGCTTGAAAAGCTCAATAAGCTCAAAGAAATGGGAGTTATCTCCGAAGAAGAATTTAACGCTAAAAAAGCAGACCTGCTCAGCAAGCTGTAAAAATTTTTATAAGTAAAGGAGAACACTATGGAAGAACAACAAAACGCTAATCAGTCCCAAACCGCGAAAAAGCCGGATAAAGGCGCATTGATAATTATCGGTATTATCGTCGCCGTTATTTTGGCGGTCATAATCTATTTTGTCGTGACCTCCGGAAATAAAGGGGGAAACGCCGTACAGCCGCCCGCAGATATGGGAGAACTGCGCGACGTGACGCCCGCAAACCTTTACGGCTTATGGGATAAGGAGATAGAGGCGGGGACGGCGCAGCTCGACTTTAAGACCGATAAGACGCTTGTCTATAAGGAAATGGACAAGGACGGAAACGTTACCGCGCAGTCCGAGACCGGCACCTTTGAAACGCAGGACGGCAAGCTCATCCTTACTATCTCGGCTTACGGGGATACCTATTCCGACCTTTGCACCGCGTATTTATCGCTTGATACTCTGGTAATATCGGCGGATGAGGGAACGGGATTTTTCAACGGTACATATAAGAGCGAGAGCGAGATACCCGATGAGCTTTATGATTACTTCAATTCCGAGACCGAAAGCGATACGACCGAACAGCCGCCCGTTACCGATCAGCAGGAGGTAACAACTCCCGAAACCGATGCGCCTGTGACTGAAGCACCCGTTACAGAAGCACCCGCGACCGAAGCGCCGGCTACCGAAACGCCCGATTCTCAGGAACAAGCTCAAGGAGAAGTCCATATTCCCGAAATTATCGGATTATTGTTCTTAGAGGACGCTGACACATATTTTAACGGAAATGTTCCCAGCGTCGATAATGACGCTATGGGCTGGGCTTCGTTTAATGTGCGTGAAGACCACATGAGCCTTACGATAAACTATGCGCGTGATTATTCGCAGGAAAGGGTCACTCCTACAGGTACACCGGTAGAGATAATCGCTTATGTCGAGGATCTCTTCCCTCAGCTTGAAAACACCTCGTACGACTCGCTCCAAGCGCTGTTAGGCGACAGCATAAGCTGTGAATATCATGAAATGACAGGCAGTTATTATATAACGGCTCAGGTCGACGGCTATCAATTGACCTTTAACGGCGGGGAAACGGTATCGTTAGACGAAATAGAAACTTGCAGCATACGGTTGCCCGAATAAAATATAGGAGAAAAACAAAATGAAAATAAATAAGGAATTTATATTCAAAAATCTTACAGCGGTTTTGGCTGTAATATCGATAGCGGCGATGTTCCTGCAGTTCATCTCGGTAAAGGCGACCGCCACCGCATCGTCCGGCGGGTTCAGCGCAAGCGCAGGCGGCGGCGATACGGTTTTAGACGGCTTTTCAATGGTGACTTCCGGCGGACTGTTCGGAATACTGCTCGATATATGTATAGTTGTCATCATATTATCGTCGTATCTTCCGCAGCTTAAACAGTACAGAAAATTTGTGTTGGCGGGCTCTGCCGTAGTCGGTATAATCTGCCTTATAATAGTGCCCGGCAACATAGCGTCTGAGATAGCCTCCGTAGGCGGCAATTACGGCGGCGCGTCGGTCAAGGTAGATTCCGAGATAACCCCGCAGATAGGCTACTGGATAATACTTCTTTGCTATATAGCTATACTCGCGGTAGCCGTAATACAGTTTTTCAATCTTAAAGGCAACAAGGTCTTTGATATGGTAAATTCGGACAACGAGGCAGGCGGCGAAGGCGCTCAATTAGGCTTTAACAGCGAAAAGCTCAAAGAAATGACTCAAAACGCCGTAAGCGGTATATCCGGCGCGGCGTCCGGCATAAAGGATAAAATATCCGGCTCGTCCTCTTCGGGCGGCTCGTCGGGTGAAGCTCCTAAAAAAGCCGTACAAAAAGGCGATCCTCAGGAGATAATGAAGCAGATAAAAGAGCTTCACGAAATGAAAGAGGCGGGCGTACTTACCGAGGAAGAATTTGCCGCTAAAAAGCAGGAATTTTTGGATAAGATGTAATAAGGAGGTAGGAAAAATGGGAGTATTTGGAGAATTGTTAGGTTTGGCATTGTTCGGAGTTGCTGCGATAGCTCTTACAGAAACAGAAGCCGGTCAGGATATAACCGAAAAGGTCAAAAAGTTCAACACGCAAAACGCCATACGTGCGTGCGATGACAATATGAGCAAGTGTACACCTGAGCAGCGTGAACGTCTTAAAGAAATAAAAAGGGAAAAGCAGCTCGAATTAAAGGAATGTATTGCCAATGAAAAAGCAAGACAAAAGAAGTAGAAAGGAGGAAAAATTATGCCGTCATATACTCATATTTGGGTGTGTATGCATTGCGGTAAGCAGGTCAAAAAGGTAACAAGCATGGCAAACCCGCCGACGCCTACAGTCGGGCTCGGCAAATGTCCCGCTACACCTACAGGTAAGCACGTGATGATAAAACAGCAATAAATTATGCTATCCCCTCGGTCAAAAGCTGAGGGGATATTTATATAAAAACGAAAGGAGATGTAAAAATGGAAGCGTTATGGTTTTTACTGGGATTTACCGTAACTACCGCTGCAATAGTTGTAGCCGAAAGAATAATCGATAGATGAAAGGAGGGATTATAATGTTTATGGCTTTATTTGCAGGGCTTGCCGCAAAGACCGCTATTGAAATGATTTTAAGCGGTGCAGCTGCTTCGGTAACTTTACTGTGTGCAGGGTCAAAGGTGAGAAAAAGAAAATGATAAGGATAACAAAACGCTCAGACCTTGACCTTTTGCAGGATATTCCAAAGGTAAATGAGTATGTTTCGCAACTGCTCGATTATCTGCTCAAGGAATACGGCTTATATTGCCCCGATCGCTCAATAGCTGCGATCGGGGCAATATTTTTTGTTGAGGAATTAAAGGAATTTGACAACTATAAAGCTTTCGGACTTGCCTTTCCGATAACTATTGACTGTATCGAGTGGGCGACCTCGTTTGATGATTATAGTATTATATGTGTCACGGTTGACAACGACTACGCCATCAATATTATTTCCGGAAGTGAGCTTTATAACGAATGGCTGAAAGGAGCAAAAAATGGCTAACCCGTTATGTAAAGGAAAAGCTCTGCTTTGATGTTAATTACCGCTTAACGTATCAAATAGACTTTGGAATATATATTATAAAAATGTATCATAACGGACAGCCTGACTCCCATAATCTTGTATCAAAGCAAATTAAGGGCGGTCATATTATGAAGCTGCAAAATTATGAGTTTCAGCCGATGGAAAAACCGGCAGATACACCGGAATTTGAGCTTGCAATATCGCAGGCTTTGATCGCGTCGCTGAAAAGCCGCTGCCTGCTTACACCGCAGCAGGCCGAAAAATGTGTAGAATTGCTTGAAGATATGATTTTGCGTTCAAGCCATAATAAAGAATGATTTTAACAGAAAGGACAGGTACAGACCATGCTATTGGATCAATACGAAATGCTCAACAAAGAGAGAAAGGTATCCTGCGGGAAGAAAAAGGTTGCCGCTTATTGCCGTGTATCAACGGACAATAGGGATCAGGCAAACTCTTTTGAAAGTCAGAAGAGATACTTCACACAATATATTGAAAACCATAAGGACTGGATCTTATACGAGGTGTTCGCAGACGAGGGTGCGTCGGGTACAAACACGAAAAAGCGCAAGGAATTTAACCGTATGATAGAGTGCGCCCGAAGGGGAGAAATGGATTTAATAGTTACTAAAGAAATATCGCGCTTTGCAAGAAATACCCTTGACAGTATACAATACACAAGAGAATTGAAAAAATACGGCGTCGGGGTTATTTTTATGAACGATAATATCAACACTTTAGATCAGGACGCCGAATTAAGGCTGACTATTATGAGCTCTATTGCTCAGGACGAGAGCCGCCGCACCTCCGAGCGCGTAAAATGGGGGCAGACAAGGCGCATGGAGCAGGGTGTGGTATTCGGGCGAAGTATGTTAGGATATGACGTTCGGGGAGGAAAAATGTATACAAACGAAGAAGGAGCAAAGATCGTCCGGCTTATTTTCCATAAATTCGTAAACGAGGGCAAGGGAACTCATGTGATCGCAAGGGAATTAAAAGAAGACGGCATATCTTCTATGAGGGCAAAGGAATGGGACAACACGGTAATTCTCAGGATAATTAGAAACGAAAAATACTGCGGCGACCTTGTACAAAAGAAGACAATAACGCCCGATTATCTTACCCATGAGAAAAAATACAATCACGGCGAGGAGGATTTTGTTATCATTAAAAATCACCACGAGCCTATTATTTCAAGAGAAATGTTTGACAAAGCAAACCGTATTCTTGAAGAGCGAGCTTTATCTCAGGAGGGAAAATCCAAACACAGTAATCGCTATCCTTTTTCCGGAAAAATAAAATGCGGAAATTGCGGAATGAGTTATGTCGCCAGATACAAAAACCGCAAAGACGGCAGCAGATATAAAGCGTGGAAATGCGGCGAGGCTGTTAAAAACGGCGTTCCTCATACGGATAAGCAGGGAAATATAATAGGCTGTTCCAACACAAACATACGCAACGAGGACGCGGTGCATATAATGTATCTCGTGGCGAAAAACTTGAAATATAACCGGAAAAAAGTTATAAGCAACCTCATTAAGGTAATAAAGTCCGTATTATCCGACAGCTCATTCAGAACCGATATAAACAAGCTGGAGAAAAGGATCCAAGCGGAGAAAGAAAAGCGCGACAGGCTTTTGCTTTTATATATGGAGGGAAGTATTACAAAGGATGAATTTAACGAAGCAAGGAAAGAAACCGAAGCTTGTATAAACGATTTGAAAGAGCAGATAGAAAGCATATCCGGCGGCCGAGATATGATAGAACAGCAGGATAAGTTATTTGAGGATATAGTCAAAGCTATAAATGAGCTTTCGGAAGGGGTGGAATACGATGATGATTTTTACCGCAGTATACTCGATAAAATGGTGATAGTGGATAAAACAACGATAGATGTTTACTTAAATATCCTGCCGGAAAAGTGGCGATTCACGGTATCAGCGGCGGCCGTTCCTATATGTAAACGGAGCATTTCCGATGCACCTGTCCCTATATCCGTCAGCACGGCGACCGCGCGTTTATCCGTCTGGGAAAAGCGCTGCGACAGGTAGCGCAGGCTTGCGGCAAGCTCGCCGTCCGGGCCTCCGTACTGGGAGAGGATATAGCTTGCGAGCTTGGGATTTCTGTTTTTTATAACGACCGGAAATTCCAGCCTCTTTTCAAATATAAACATATTCTCTCCTCCTTACATCCAAAGGCCGTTCAGCCAGTTCCAGCTGCAGCCCTCTCCGGCGCTTTCGGCGCAAAGCGGATAGCAGGACGCCTCGAACGCGTGCTTCGCCGCCTTAGCCTGCTTTACCGCCTCGCGGTATATCTCCAACGCTTTCGTGTCGTCGGGGTGGGTATCGAGATACAGCTTCATATCCGTCGCGAAAAAGTCCGCCGCCGCAAGCTGCTGCATAAGCCTTGCGCACTGCGGGTTGATGTTACCTACCATTGTAAAGCCCCCTTTCATATTCCTCTATCGTGAGGTTGAGCTCGGGAAAGATAGTTCCGTTTTTAAGCGCGACGTCCGGCTGATACAGCTTTCCGAGCTGCTGGAACGGCACATACGCGTATCCGGTGCGCACTTTCATCTTATCTGCGCAGCCGCAGTATTCATTTGACATGATGTTTCTCCTTTCGCTGTCTTTGGTCGAATTATGCGGTTTCTTTAGTTTATGCGCCTTGTTTTATATTGTTACCGATAAATAACGCGGCTTTGCTTACAGCATGCCCGCAAAAACCGACTCGGATTCGACTCCCGCATGCCTAAAAAGACTTGCAAAACCTCCGTGAATATGATACAATAATTAATATACCTTTGGCAATTTGTTAAAAATAAGGAGAAGTTTATGGACAGCTTTGGAGAACAGCTTGTAAAACGGCAGGTGACCTCTGCCGATATTATTAAAAGAGTGGGACTTATCGCCGGCGGATTGCTTATCGCCACCGCGCTTATGACGATATCCTTCGTAACGCGGGTATATGTGCTCAATATGCTGGCGGTAGGCGTTATCTTCGGCATGGTCTGGCTGCTTACCGGCATGGGCTGCGAATATGAATACATAGTCACCAATCAGGATCTTGATATCGACAAGATAATGGGCAAGCGCAAGAGAAAGCGCCTTATCACGATAAAGCTGGAAACGGTGGAGGATCTCGGCGTATACGACGGAAGTCAGGGCGGCGACGTGCAGGCGACGGTAATAGCCTCCGACGCTACCGGGATAAACGCATGGTATCTTATCGCAAAGCATAAGAGCCACGGCAGGACGATGCTTATCTTTTCCCCGGACGACCGCACCGTACAGCTTATAGCGAACGGTATCCCTCATAAGCTGAGAGCGCAGCTTTCCCTGCCCGTAGCTAACGAAGAGCAGGAGGAAGAGACCGATATAGAGCAGGAATGACCGTCGGGGGTGTGTAACGGAAATGAAAAAGCTTTCCGCTTTGACGGCAATACTGATCGCAGCGTGCGTTATTACAAGCTGCGGCAGGATAGACCTTACCGAAAGCAAGACCGATAAAAATTACTCGGATATAAAGATAACTCCGCTGACCTCCTCGGTCGAAGAAAGCTCGGAGGATATTTTCGTACCGGGCGATAATTTTGTCGAGTGTGAAGCCGCCGTATGCTACGACCTGACAGAGGACAAAATAATATACGAAAAGAACCTGAATAAGCCTATCTACCCCGCCAGTCTTACCAAGCTGCTGACCGCTTTGGTGGCGGTAAAGTATCTTGACAGTAACTATATCTGCACGGTGGGCGGCGAGATAGAGCAGGTGGCGGAGGATTCCAGCCGCGCGTGGCTTTCCCAGGGGGAGAGATACACCCGCGACGACTTGCTTGCCGCTATGCTTGTCCCGTCGGGCAACGACGCGGCTTACACAGTAGCGGCAAACGTCGTAAAAAAGGTATACGGCAGCGATATTTCGGTATATGACGCAAACGAATATTTCTCGGTGCTGATGAATAATTACGCCGCCGAGCTAGGCTGTACCGATACCCATTTCACCGTGCCGGACGGCTATCACGACCCGGAGCATGTGACTACCTGCGCGGATATGTTAAAGATCGCCGCAGCAGCAGCTAAAGAGCCGGCGATAACCGCGATAACCTCTACTCAGCTTTCGGTGGTGTACGATCTTGACGGTTACACCCACAGCTGGGAAAACGGCAACCTGCTGCTCACCGACCCGTACATAGAATACACCGCGCTGGGACTTAAGACCGGCTACACCGACGAAGCGGGGTTCTGCTTTGCGGGGCTGGCGGAAAAGGACGGCAAAAAGATAATAACCCTCGCGTTCGGCTGCGGGGTGGAATACAGATACGAGGATACGTTAAAGCTTATGGATCTCGGTTTTGACCTTTACGACAGCAGAAAAGATTATGAAGAAAGGCTTACTCCCGCGGACAGCGGCGACGAAGAATAGATATGAAGATACTGGCTATAGAAAGCTCCTGCGACGAAACGGCGGCGGCGGTCGTTGAGGACGGACGGACGGTCTTATCCTCGGTGATAGCCACCCAGATAGAGGAGCATAAGCTGTACGGCGGAGTCGTGCCGGAGATAGCCTCCCGCCGTCATTGCGAAAACATTGTCGGCGTGGTGAAGGAGGCGCTTATAAAAGCAAACGTAACGCTTCCCGAGCTGGAGGCGGTGGCGGTCACCTACGCGCCGGGGCTGATAGGCGCGCTGTTAGTAGGCGTCAGCTTTGCAAAGGGGCAAAGCTGACGCCTACTAACAGCGCGCCTATCAGC
>CANRII010000064.1 GCA_947630685.1 uncultured Ruminiclostridium sp.
GCAAATATGTACCGTTGTCCTTATGCGATGTATTGCCGTCTGTGATAGTCACCGACTCTCCGGTGGAAAGGTAATAGGTTATTTGCTGCATTATATATCCCCCTATCTCAGAATATCGTCCATCAGCGCGTCCTTGACCGCCTTGGTGATCTGCGCCATAGTCAGCGTTTGACCGGCGAGGTTAATGTTTGCCGTGCTGGTTTTGGTGCTGTTATTGTTGTTTATGACCGTCATCGCCGACATGCCGGAGGCCACCGCGTTTACAATAGCGCTGAATGTATCAATACTCTGCTTTATCTTCTCCTGCATAGCGGCGGCCTGAGATTCGTACAGCCCGTATTTTTCATTCGCGGCGTCTTTTCTGTCGGACATTTGCCGCTGCCAGTTAAGCTCCGATTTTTCCGTGTAAAGGTCGCTCAAGCGCTTGTTTAGCTGGTCGCGGGAAAAATCATCGAGGCGGCCGTATTTCAGCTGTGCTTTCACCGCGTCTATCTCCTTTTGCAGGTCGTTGTCCTCGTTCAGCCGTTTTCGGGCTTCTATCTCGTCATCGATCGCTTTAATGGTTTCGTCACGCAGCTCTTTCTTAGCTTCAAGCTCCCTTTTTATCAGCTCCAGCTTTTTATCGGCTTCCGTTTTGTATGCCTCATATCCGCTTTTATACAGCTCCTTTTCGCTGTCGATTTCGGCGCTGACCTTTGCCGCTGTGCCGGCCGTTTGTGACGTGTACGACGTTTCCGGCTGTTTATAATCCGGCGATGTCCAGTTGTCAATATCCGATATAAAACCGTTGGCGATAGTGTTAAGGTCTTTTATCCTTTGGGCGTTTTGGGTGTATTCCGATATAAGGCGCTCACGATCATCTGCCGACGCGCGGGCAAGCGCGCCCATTATAACGGCGTTGGTTTCGTTCAATTGTTGCTTTTCAAGGTCTATTGACGTTTGCTTTGCCTTGATCTTTTCTTTAGCTAATTCCTGATACGCCTTTATGTTCAGCTTTATTGCGCCGGTTTCTTTGTCTATAGCGATAGCGGCGCTGTAGCCGTTATCTATCATTTGCAGCGCCGTATCTATCGATAACTGCCCATTTTCGTGGTATTCTTCCACCGCTGCGGCGAGGTTTTTATATTCGCTTGCAAGATTTTGCAGGCTGGTAAAATTCTTTTCCACCGTATCGCTAAGCTGTGCAATTTCGCTGTCGGTCTGCGCGGTCTTATCGCTTAAATCTTCGGCGCTGTCTCCGGCTTTATCGGCGGCGTCGCCGGAGTCGTATAAAGCGGAGGTGTAATTTTTAACGGTTTCCTCCACGTCGGCTATCTGGTTATCAAGGTCTTGCATAGCCTTGATAGTTTGGGCAATTTCTTGCGCCTGTTGGTCGTTTATGGTTCTGCCGGACAGCTCTTCGGTAATTCTCGCCGCAACTCCCCTAGCCGGATTTATAAAGTTTTGTACGGCGTCCGAAACAAAATTTGCCGTCGCAAGGTCTTCCGGTGTAGAAAGATATTTTTTGACGGCGGCCTGATCCGCTTCGGTAATATACAGCCCGTTTTTGTTATAATAATCTTGTTTTTCCTCACGCAGCTTGTAAAGCTCTTTCAGCCTATCGGTCTCCGCTTCAAGGCGGGATTGTTTCAACAGCTTTTCGCAATAATCATCCACCGCCGTGGACAGATCGTTATATGCGCCGGTCTGCTCGTCTATCACAGACACGCTATTGCCTAACGTGCTTTGCAGCTCTTCCGCAAGCGTTTTCAGCTCGTTTTCCTGCGCTGCGGTAAGGCTTTCCGCCGTTCTTAATTCTTCGTAGCGTTCCGCTTTGTTTTTAAGCATTCGCGTGTCCGTTTCGGCGGAGATTTGAGCGTCTCTTGCCGATTGATCCAGACGCTCCAGCTCCTCGCGGTATTCGCGGCTGACTTTCGTAGCCTCGTTATAGGCGGTAACGCCCGAAGCTATCGCGCCGGTTATAATGGTCAACGCAGCGGCGGCAAGATTTCCTCCCGCCTCTATCTTATCTGCGGCGGTAGCTGCCGATGAGCCGATGTTGTTAAATGTTTTTATTATACCCGCTCCGCCGGAAACGATCACCGACCACATTTTGTGGGCGGCTATAGTTCCCATTATGCCGATTATCGTGTCGGAGTTATCAAGAGCAAATGATATTATATTTTTTACCGTGCCGAAAACGTCCGCCAGCGCGCCGCCTAAATTCTCCGCCCACTCTTCAAGCGTGCCGTCCTGCTCCCACTCGTTAAGCTGTTCGAGGATATCAGCAAGCACTTCTTTGACCTCGCCGAACGCTCCCGCGCCCATCTGCCGGAAAAACTCGGAAACCTCGTCCTGCAAGGTAGACATTAAGCCCTGCATGGTCTGAGACTGCTTTTCCATCATGCCGGAAAATTTCCCGTTGCCGCTGGTAAGCTCGGTTATCGCCCGGTTAAGGTCGTCTATGCCCACCTTTCCGGCGGATACCATTTTGGAAAACTCCGCGCCGGTCACGCCTATGGATTCCGCCAGCGCGGTTTGCAGCGGAACACCCGCCTCCGCCATCTGACGCAGCTCCTCACCGGTCACTTTACCTTTCGCGAGCATTTGACCGTATGCAAGCGATATACGGTTCAGCTTTTCTGTGTTGCCTAATGAAAGGTCGCCAAGCTTAGTAAGTGTATCGATTAGTTTGTCAGCTTCAACGCCGTAATTCATGAGTAGTGTGCCATTGGATACAATATCGGTTAGCACCAACGGAGTCTTTGCCGCAAAGGTGCGCATATCCTCTATCATTTGCTGTGCCTTTTCAACATCGCCGAGCATTACCTCCATAGAGGTTTGATACTGCTCCATTTCGGCGTTAGAACCTATCAGCATTTCCCACAGCTTTTTACCGCCGTATGCCGCGGCGAATGCCTTTACCGCGGTGCTGATACGGGACAGCGAGCTGTTTAGAGCGTTAAGGCCGTTTTTCTGCTCGGTAAGCTGTCGGTTTGCGGATGATATATCGGTTTGCAGTTCCTTTTCACTAGTCCTAAGCTGCCCTAAATTCGTTGTAAGCTGCGCGGCGCGGGTCTGTAATTCCAGCATTTGCGCCTGCTGTTCTTTTGTGCCGCCGTCTTTCATCGCTGCGGCGAGCTCCTGCTGCTGCTTTTGCAGGGATTTAAGCTCGTCGTTCGCGCTTTTTACTTTCTGTTTAGTTTCGATAAGCGAGGTGTTAAGCGTATTGAGTTTTTCCCTCAGCTGCTCGATACCCTGCGTCATTCCGGACGAGTTGGCGGAAAATCGCGCGGTAAGCTCTGTTGCCATATTCTAACTTCCTTTCTGCAATCGATTGCAAAATCATTTTTCCCATTCCTGCATAAGCCGCTCGCGGAATTTCTTTTCCGCTATCTCCAGCAGTCGCTTTTTCTTTAGAAAATACGCCGCCCGTATGTGGGAATACGGCTGAACGGCGCCGATCTTCCTGCCGAGCGTGTCTTTACCGCCGTGCTTTATGCCTTTTTTGCCTGGGCGGCCAAATTCGATTATAAGGCCTTCGATGTGGTTTTTGATTACTTCGGTGCTGTATCCCGCTTTTACCCGATAGCTTTTCGCGCCCGTCTTTTCCGTCCACGCGGTAAGCAGCGGAGCAAGCTTCGGATACTTGCCGCTTAGTATGCGTTTTTCCTCGCTTAACAGCTCCTCGCCGCATTCTTCCATTATCTCCGGCAGGGTTTCTTTAGCTATAGCGCGGTCGATAGCGTTCAGCTTGGTTATCAGCTTATCGATATCAAACCTGGATAGGTCAAGCTCAAAAAATTCACCCTCCATATTTGGCTCCTTTCTCCGATTTTGGGTATAAGAAAAGCGCCTTACCGTGAAAGGTAAAACGCTTAATTTATGAAATTGATTGCAAAACGAAACCGCCTTGATTGCTCAAAGCGGTTTCTGCGATATTATGGTCATTTGGCAGGCGTGGCGTTCTCCTGCATCTCTCGGATTGCTCCTGTCAGTACCAGCGGCGTGTGGATGCCACGAAATTGTCCACCTCAAATGACCTTAATTATCTTACTCATATTATAGCACATCTATTCTGATTTGTAAAGAAATTAATTGAAAAAGGTTATGTTTACCTCTTCACTAAGTTCTCCCAAAGGTATACCGTCTATTAAATAATTATCCAAAAGCTCCTCGGGAGTAGCGAAAGATCGGTCTTTTGGATCTTCGGGATATTGTTCTCCTATGTTAATACCTCCATTTGTCCAAGTACAAATCGTATAATGCTTATTTTTGACATCAAACATTATATCTCCGCTGGTATCTATCAATTCAGCAAATTCCGATTTCGTCAAAATAATTCACTCCTCTCTGAATAATATCGCTGTTGTCTTTTTATTCGTAATTTTAGCTGTAATCGGTTATTTTAACCTCATCGCTGAGTTCTCCCAAAGGTATACCGTCTACTAAATAATTTTCCAAAAGTTCCTCAGGCGTAGCGAAATATTGATCTTTCGGCTCTTTTGGATATTGTTCGCCTATGTTTATACCTTTTTCTGTCCAAGTAAGAATCGTAAAATGCTTGCCTCTTACATCAAACATTATATCTCTTCCGTTTTCAATTTTTTCAGCAAATTCTTGTTTAGTCATAATAGTTAATCCCTCTTTCGATTATATCATTATTTTCAATTAGTTCTTCCTCGGTAAGCGGTAATGGTTCTCCGTGAGGATTTTTATTTGAATGATCAAAAATATGTTTATGCGCGCCGGTAGGATGAGTGTCCGGCCTGTTGTGATCTGTTGTATCATAATCCACTACCGCCATACCGTCCACACCGTATTTTCTGCGTTGGAGTGTTTTTCCGCTTTCATCGGTCTTGTCAACAATAGAGTTTGGTTTTCCCTCGAGCGGCAAACCGTTTTGAAGCTGGCTGTTTTTGATTTTTACTATACCGTTTCCCGCCGAATTGTCAACTCCCGAACCACCTCCCGGCGCACTTGTAAACTTTCCGGTTTTCGGGTCGTGATTGTGATTATACCGCTTTTCATCTTCAATTATACCACTCACCTGTGAAAAGTCAATAGGCTTTGCGAGCTCATGCGCGACTGTTAATATCAAATCTAAAGCTTTACCATAATTACCGTCTTTGCGGTATATATCCGCTATGTACAGCAGTCTTTCAAGATTTTCAAATATTATCATAGCTCCCCCGAATATTGCACAACGAAATTTCTGTCCTGCTCCAGCGTGTCCTGGAGCAACAGGTGCACGGCGTTTATCAGCGCCACTACCATATCCACCTTACCGGCGGAACGCTTTTTATTTACATATTTATTCAAGTTCGTATCCTCGGTGCAGCGGGCGTTGGAAAAGTTTATTTCAAGCAGCTTGTTCGCGTCGTAACGGAATTTGCCGCTTAAAATATGTTCTTTAAGCCACTTTGTAGCGGGGTGGAGCACGCTGGAATGCTGCTTTATCTCCACGCATTCTATAGGGTTTTTGGCTGCCTCTATCTTTTGTATCGAGGATATGGCATTGTACCGGTCAAAGCCAAGCTGCACCACGTTGACGCCATAACGCGCCGATATATCCAGCACGAAATTTTCCACAAACGAATAATCTATGACGTCATCGCCGCAGTCGAACGCCTCGCCGTTTTTGATATGCAGCTTATAATTCACGTTTTCGGTCTTGCTTTTGCGCTCGACTTGATACGTCGGCAAAAAGCCCCACACCTTGGCGTGTATCGTTTCACCGTCTAAGCACACCATAGCTACCGCTGTGTTGTCCTCGGTCTGCGAAAGGTCTAAGCCCAGGAATACCGACCGGCCGCGCCAGAATTTCAAATCTTCCTCAACCGAGCACGCCTGCAAAGTGACAAGATCGACGTATCCCTCCGCGCCGACGCCTTTATACTGGATATTGCAATGCTTGCATAGGAAATTCTCGCGCTTGTTTTCGTATAATATCGCCATTTGGCGGGCGTTCTTAAGCTCTGCAAAAAGCTCCGGATTCCCGACCGCGACGGGGTTCGCCTGGAGCAGTATATTATCGTCGTTTTCCCAATGCGGTATAATTTCTATATCCGGCTCATACAGCAGCGCAAAATACCGCCTGCTGCTGATATACACATCGTCCAGCTGCTTTTTAGCTATATCTATCTCGTCAGTAAGTCCGTTGTCGCTGTTCGGGTACTGTGTGGATATTATTATACCGAGCTTTTCCGTCAAATTTATCTGGGAGGATCGCATAGCCTCCACCGGATAGCTGTCCATCGCGCCCACCTCGTCGGCCAGAAATACTGCCGCGAGCTTGCCGTCCAGCTTGTCACGGGAGTAGGCGAGAGGAGTATATTCGGTATCGTTGGCAGGGCAGCGCACCTCCGAGCGCAGCACCTTAAAATGCTTGCTCAACACCGGAGAGGATTTTATAATTTTGCGTATCGCTATTTTTAATTCGCTGGACAGCTTTAAGTCGGGCGCTACCGAAAACAATCTGGAAAAGCGCGGCGTTATAAGCATAGCTATTATAAAAATTACCGCCGACGTGAAGGTCTTGTAATTTTTGCGGGCAATCTCCAATAATCCGGTGGTGTAGTAACGCTTTCCGGTTTCTTTTTCTTTTGTGCAAAACAGCGCAAAAATAAACAGCAGCGCATAATCCTCCAGTCCGTCTATCATCGGGACGTTAAGATCGGGGTGTATTATGATCCCCATTAAGCGGGATATCTTATTTAACATTTTGGTATCTATCAGCGCGGTATCGTCCTTACCGTCGGCGATATCCAGCCACTTTTGTGCTTGCTTACGCACATAGCGCCCGACGGTGTGATTATCCGGGTCTGCGGCGCGCTGCGCGTAGATATAAGCGCGGCTTTCTTTAATCGTCATCATATTGCCGGAAGGTTTGGGGCGCTTTTTTGTATCCGTGGAATATCGCGTATTTATCCCATCTGTCCAGCACCTCCCTGAGCGTAGAGCTTAAAAACTCCTCGTCGCTGCGCCCCATGATATCGACGTATCTGCTGCGCAGTACCCGCATATCCGCCGGCTTGCCGCTTTTTGACGGAGCGGCGCCCCTTATCGGCTCCGGCAGCGCTCCGGCGATCGCTGAGGCAATTATATCGGATATATTCGGCAAAGCGATAAGCTCCGCAGCTATCTCGCTGAGCAACGGCTCCGATATGCCGAGCGAGTCAAGGCAATCCGCAAGCCCTATTTTCAGCAGCTCCACCGCCTTTTTGGGCTCGGCGAAAATGTTATTTATATCAAAAATATTTATCCCCGCAAGCTCGGCGGAGATAAACGAATTTATATCAAATCTCAGATACAAAGTATCCGTGACAGGTGTTTTCTGTTTTAATAATTCGGTAAACATTTACAGTCCTTTCGTCATAAGAAAAGCGCCTTACCCAAAATAGGTAAAACGCTTGTGCTTATTAATTTGTTGCGGCTTATTTTGCCGCTTGGTAAGCTTTCGGCGGGCGAACTTTCTTTATGCCTCGCCATTCAGTTTCTTTGTCAAGTATTTCGGACGTAGTTATATCGGGGTTGTTTTCAAGCAACTGTATCAATTTATCAACATAACCGCGTCTTTCTGATGATAGTAATGCTCCGGAAACAAAATCGGGATATATGTCTGAAACATTATTTAGCAATTCTTCTAATCTTTTCGCTTTGTCCATTTCAATATTCCTCTTTGTCATAAATATTATACACATCAAATTCATGTATTTCAAAATAATAATCAGCGTCAGAGGCGCGATATCTCCCTCTGGCTTTTCCTTTGTATAACGTGTCATAATTTGTATTTATCCCACTTATAACGCGCTTATACTCCGCAGGCTCAAGCCATAATTCCGGATAATCAAAAGGTCTTCCATAGGGATCGTAAGTTACTCCGTTTACGGTATAATTACCGCCGTGCGGATTTCCATTCCCACCCTTAAAGGTAAACTTACCTTTCTTATCCCTCGGATGGTCTGCTTCGGAAAACCTCTGCTCTGTATCAATTATACCACTCACCTGAGAAAAGTCAATAGGCTTTGCGAGCTCATGTGCGACTGTTAATATCAAATCTAAAGCTTTACCGTAATTTCCGTCCCTGCGGTATATATCCGCTATGTACAGCAGTCTTTCCAGGTTTTCAAATATTATTATAGCTCCTCCATATCTGCTCCTTTCTCCGATTTTGGGTATAAGAAAAGCGCCTTACCGTGAAAAGGTAAAACGCTTAAAATATTCACATGTTTTCGTTTATTGTGAGCTTATTCCTAAATATTTTTTGGTATACTCGGTTTGTTCAAATACAATATTACCGTCCTTGTTTTTTCTTATCCAAAGAACTACAGGGGCAGGTGTCTCGTCTAAAAGTCCCTCTTTTCCTTTTTCTTTATCCACATATTGTAAAGCTATATCACTTTTTCCCCATGATTTTGCCGCTTTCAGCGCTTTTTCAAAACTAAGAGTATTAGCTTTGCAATATTCCTCGATCTCATTTTTCCATTCATCAAAAAGCTTACACACAGTTTAATCCTCCTTTTCAAATGTACGAAATTGTCCCTTTGAATTATACACCACACTGGTCTTTTGCTTGAAACAATCCAGTACTATGTAGTCGCCGGGAGATGCAATCATACAATTGTCATCTATTCCCGGATGAGTGTGACCACTCCACCGATAACCGTCATCGGCAAGTTTTACAGCCGTTTTCACGTCAATATTAACTTTTGTTGCGTTCCCGCGCACAACTAATCTTTCTGTTCCTTTTGTAAACATAGCATACTCATCGCCTGTTTTTGCCGTCAAAGCGGACAAATCAGCCATATTTACGGATTTTTTCGGAACAACAACTCGGCTGTCGTATTCGGGTAAATTATCAAGCAGCTTTCGTTGTCTGTTATTAAGCGGCGTATCAAAAACAACAATAGCATTTGGGTTACCTTTACCGGTATGCTGTTGTTCAATAGGCAGCTCTATTGCTGAAATGCTCACATTTTCACTTCCCATTTCTATTATACCACTTCCCGCCGAATTGTCAACTCCCGGAGCGCTTGTAAACTTCCCGGTTTTCGGGTCATGATTGTGATTATACCGCTTTTCATCTTCAATTATACCACTCACCTGTGAAAAGTCAATAGGCTTTGCGAGCTCCCTTGCGACCTTTATAAGTAATTCGCATGTCTTATCATAATTGCCGTCCCTGCGGTATATATCCGCTATGTACAGCTGTCTTTCCAGGTTTTCAAATATTATCATACGATATCTCTTTTCGGCTTAAATATGTTATTCGGGGCGGCTGACCGCCCCGATAACCGTTACTTGGATTTGCTTTCGGTAGACGGATCAGCTACAGGCGGGACCTGTGCTACTGCCGTTTTCTGTTTTGCCGCTATCACCGCCGGATATGCCGCTGCCGGAAGTCCTCCGAGCGCGGTGGCAAACCACGCCTCCTCCAGCGCTTTACCCTCTTCCGATTTGAGGTTTACACCCTTGATACTAAATATATCATCGCCGGTTTTAAGCAGCGGGCGGTAGTTGCCCTGGAGCGACGTCGCCTGATAGGTTATACCGTTCTCGTCGGTGGTGTTTACGGTCTCGCCCTGCGACGCAAATTTCACCTTGGGCGCCTTGTAAAGGTTTATTGTACCGTCCGAGCGTTTTGTAGACCAGATCGCCATAAGGTCGGGAATGATGTCGTCTTTGTTGGACGTTATAACGCTGCTGTCCGCGTCATAAGCCGAACCGGTGAAGAGCTCCTCGTCTTCGGCGGTAAGCCCGCATACGGTGACGTTCAGCGTGCCGCCGTTCTTAGCGGCGTATTCCTCCACCTGCACGCCGGACGCATACTGCGACGCCCGGTTGATAGTCGGCTGATATCCCGCCGTAATAAGATTATTCTGCATTTCGGTGACAGCGCCGTATTTAAGCTCGTCCGCGCTGTCGGTTTCCAGCGGCGCCACCGCAAAACGCAGCGTCGTAACGTTTGATTTGCGGTTGTCAATGATTTTTTCCTCTGCCATAATTATTGTTCCTCCTTGTCTTGATAAAAAAGAAAATCTAGTATTTTGTGCTTTCTTTTCGGATACGCGCTTTCGGGCTGCTCGTTTTCACCGGCGAATATGCCGCCGAGCTTTTCAAACTCCGATATGACGCGATCTTTCAGCGTTTCGTCCACCGTCGGGGCAAAAAGGCTTACCGAAATAAAATACTCCGCTGCGGATGATCTGCCCGACGCAAAATTTCGCGGCAGACCCCGCACGGAGTAAACTGCATATTTTTCCGGCTCCTCGCCCTCGGCAAATTCCGGCATGGCGTGCCAGTAATACTCGCACACGCCGGACAGAACGTTGTCGATTATATCGTATATCGTCACGCCTATCCCTCCCTGCTGAGAATAAGCCGCATTTTAAGGCTGCTGTCCTGCAAGGGTGCGGCGGCCGTTATCCGGTAGATGATACCGTCCACCTCGGCGCGGGTCGCACCACCACAAAAGTCCTCGCGCCAGATCACGGCTTGCAGGTCTGCCGTATGGTCGGCCACCAGCGCCTTAAATTGTATAGATACCGACGGTACAGTCACTTCCGCCCATATCTCGCGCAGCGGTATTACGGTATCCGGCTGTGAGCCCTTGCCGGGTTCGACACGGTAAAGCGTTATCCGTTTGCTTAACGCCATAGGCTAGTCCCCCTTCGGCAGCAGGTTGACCGAATGAAGATCCAGTATCTGCGCGACGGTGGGATTTATCTGCGCGCCGTCCGTGCTGCTGTATTCACGTGAGGAAAATATATCGTTGGCTATCATAAGATACGCCGCCGTTATATCCTCGTGGCTGTCGAGCTGTTCGTCGTCAAGCCCGGTATAGCCCTTGACCGCGTTTTTCGCCGCGTCAAGCGCCAGCTGTACCAGATCATCGCTGTAATCGGCGGAAAGTCCTATGTACTTCTTAGCCGTTTGCAGCGTTACTTCGCTTATTTTCATTACTGCTCCACCTGCTTTTTCCGTGATTTCTTAGCTTTAGCGCTTGTCGTTACGGGCTGATCCGTAACGGATATTTTCATCGGGTCAGCCCGTATTATTCCTCCGCTGCCATCTTGAGCACGGCGATCTTCTGCTCGTTCTCGATCTTGGAATCAAGCTCCATCCAGCCCACTACACCGACGGCGTGCTCGGTGGCGTACTTCTCGCGCAGCACCTGTATCTTAAATTCCTCCGATATCTTCACGGCAAGGCCGGACATATCGCCGTATATTACAGCGGGCTTATCCGCCGTGATGTCGGACATCTGCGATGATACATAAACGTCGCGGCCGAACAGCGTATAGCCCCAGCGCGAGGTCATATCCTTGTTGAGGATATAATTGCCGTCGTTATCCTTAAACTTGCGGATAGCGGTGCGGGTAGCCTTGGACATTATCCATACAGCGCCCTGCTGGTATGCGTCGGGTATGCTCTCCTGAAGGTCGATAAGCTCGTCGGTGGTTATCTTGTCCGACGCTGCCGCCGTTATTACCTGCTTTGCCTTTGATATACCGTCTATCTTCGACGCGGTTCCTAAGAGCAGCTCCCTTTCTATCCAGCGCGCCGCCGCCAGAGCTACCTTTTCAATGACATAGCCCACTATGTCGAATTTGCTGTTGTTTACCAGCGACAGCGATATCTTGGACAGTACGCCGGCAAGGAAGCCTTTAAGCTCTATCGACGCAAATTTGCCGCTGCTGCTTTCAAGCTCGGTAAATTCGTCCGCGTAGGTCATAGTTATAGCCTGGCTTTCCTCGTCATAATAGGGGATAGACAGGTTGCCGCCGATGTTGTACTTGTTGGCAAGCTGATAGATCGGGCAGATATCCGTTATCTTCTCGATTATCTTATTTGCGATAGAAGAGGGTATCACCGCGCCGTTATCGGTAAATGTCAGGTTATCTGCGCGGGTGCTTACATTGCCGCGGATATAGTCGCCGAATGCTCTGTATTCCTCGTCGGGTATATCTTCGGCAGACTGCGGCTCATCGGCGGGTACCTCTATTTCGCTGTCGCGCTGCTCCTTGATACGCTTAATGGTTTCCTCAAGGTTTCGCCTTTCGGTGTCCGCCTGATCGTACTGTGCGCGCTCCTCGTCGGTAAATGCGCGTACCTCGTTCGTTGCTGTTCCCGACAGCTGTTCCATAACGCCGACGAGCTCGTTTCTTCTGTCAATAAGTGCTTTAAGTTCCATATTTTTCTCCTTTTCCTCAAACCTCTTTAAGTTTGATAGCTTTAACATATGCGGCGTATTCCGGTACACCGCGATCGCTTTGCTTATCCTCGATAAGCTCCTGTTTGTCCTCGACGCCCCGACACTCGACGCAGTCGCTGCCGTCGCCACGGCATTCGATAGACGTGCCGATATATGCGGGCGTCTTGGTCAGCACCGACACCTCCAGCAGGTCAAGCTCGGTGATGGTTCGCCGCCTAAGCGCGTTATTGCATTCCTCCCACTCCGAGCGTTCGCCGCAAAAACCGAACGACCAGCCGGTAAGCCGGTTTGATTTTGCCGCCGCTACCACCTCCGGGTCGCTGATATCCGCTTCGGCGTGCAGGCCGATAGCGTCCTCGCGCAAGGTCAGCGTCTTGCCGCTTACCCCGCCGATATCCCGCTCATGATTGAACATCAACCGAACGTCCGGCCGCCGATGGAGCGACCGTGCGAATGCTCCCGCGCGGATACGTTCGATAAAATTCCCGGTCGCGCCCGCCGCCATACCGGCAGGTAACACCCGGCTGTCGCGCTCAACGGCGTTGACGTATCCGCTGATATGCA
>CANRII010000065.1 GCA_947630685.1 uncultured Ruminiclostridium sp.
CCCGAATTATGTGCCTCCCGTCGCTGCTCCCATACCGGTAAGGTCTAATCCTTTGCTCGGTATAATCGGCGCGGTGCTGTTCGGCCTTATTGCCTGCGTGGTATGGGTACTTGTAGGAATGCTGGGATATATTGCTTACATAGGCGGTCTGCTGATGGGCTTTTGCACCGTTACCGGCTACCGGATATTCGGAAAGAAATTTGATGTTTACGGTATAATATGCTGTATAATCGTGATACTGCTCGCAGTATTTTCCTGCAACGTTATCATTGAGACTATCTCTCTGTTCATGGGAGAGGGCGGTGCAGAGGCGGCGCAGCTGCTCGGCTTTGACGGCTTCTTTGACGTGCTGTTCAATTTCTTCAGCTTTGCCAGTCGTGCAGACATGCTGCTCGGCTTAGCCGGCATGGATCAATCGATAATGGGCGAGTTTATCCTCAATACGGTAATAGGTTACGTGCTTTCCGGCATAGGTTTCCTTATCTGCGCTATCCCGCAGTTCAAAGCGAGAAACGTCGCCGGTTGATCATCTTAAAAAACAAATACAAAAAACTCCGGGCACGTTCCGGAGTTTTGTATTTTAAGGATATAAGCTCATCAAAGAGTGAATTTTCCGCCGTGAGCTTGTTTTCTCCATTCGATAAATTCTTCATAGCTGCCCTGCCTGTCGTAGCAGCCTTTTTCCGCAAGCTCTATTATGCGGTTGGCGCTGGTCTGAACTATCTCGCGGTCGTGAGAGGCGAACAGGATATTGCCCTTGAAATCCCGCAAAGCGTTATTCACCGCGGTGATACTTTCCAGATCGAGGTGGTTGGTAGGACGGTCGAGTATCAGCACGTTTGAGCCGAACAGCATCATGCGCGAAAACATACAGCGCACCTTTTCTCCGCCCGACAGCACCTTTACCGGCTTGTATACCTCGTCGCCGGAAAACAGCATTCTCCCTAAAAATCCGCGCAGGTATGTTTCAGTTTCGTCTTTTGAATACTGGCGTATCCAGTCGATGATAGATTTGTCGCAGTTTTCAAAAAACGCGGTGTTGTCCTGCGGGAAATAGCTTACGCTTACGGTGCTGCCCCATTTATAGCTGCCAGAGTCCGGCTGCTCTTCTCCGTTCAATATCTTGAACAAGGTGGTAACGGCTATCTCGTTTTCCCCGACAAAGGCTATTTTATCGCCTCTGCCAACGGTAAAGCTGACGTTATCCAGCACCTTTATACCGTCTACCGTTTTGGTTATGCCGTCTACCGAGAGGATATCCTTTCCGACTTCGCGGTCAGCCTCAAACGCGATGAACGGGTATCTTCGGTTTGACGCGGGAAGCTCCTCCACCGTCAGCTTTTCTATCAGCTTTTTGCGGGAGGTAGCCTGCTTTGATTTGGATTTGTTGGCGGAAAACCGCTGGATAAAGCTCTCCAGCTCTTTTATCTTCTCCTCCGCTTTTTTGTTTTGCTGCTTTAACATACGCTGGATGAGCTGCGACGACTCATACCAAAATTCATAGTTGCCGACGTACATTTTTATCTTGCCGTAATCTATATCCACGGTATGGGTGCAGACGTTGTTAAGAAAATGCCGGTCGTGTGATACCACTATCACCGTTCCGAAATATTCGGCAAGAAAATCCTCCAGCCACGCCACCGCGTCTATATCGAGGTGGTTGGTCGGCTCGTCCATAAGTATTATATCGGGATTGCCGAACAACGCCTGCGCCAGCAGCACCTTTACCTTTTCGTTTCCGGCGAGAGAGGACATCTGCGAATACAGTATGCTCTCGTCTAATCCAAGCCCCTGTATCAGCTTTGACGCGTCGCTTTCCGCCTCCCAGCCGCCGAGCTCGGCGAATTCACCCTCCAGCTCGCTTGCTTTTTCGCCGTCCTCCTCCGAGAAATCCTCCTTGGCATAAAGCTCGTCCTTTTGCTTCATTATCTCATACAGCCGCGCGTTGCCCATTATCACGGTCTCCTGCACGGTGTATTCGTCATAAGCGAAGTGGTCCTGCTTAAGCACCGACATCCGAAGTCCCTCCGGTATGCTTACGCTGCCCGCCGCGGGTTCAAGCTCTCCGCATAATATTTTAAGAAAGGTGGATTTGCCCGCGCCGTTCGCGCCTATCACGCCGTAGCAGTTTCCGGCATTGAAAATAAGATTTACGTCTTTGAACAGCGTCTGTCCTCCGAAGTTTATTGCAAGATCTGAAACAGTTATCATTTCGTTTATCCTTTCGGGAAAGTTCTGCCGCTTTGGACAGTCTAGATTATTTTACCACATTGCAGTGAAAAATGCAACGCTAAAAATGAAAAATTACCGTAATATATCTGCGCGGCCTTAAATTCCCTGTCATATAACAATAAATTTCACTTGCATTTATCTAAAGTATAGTGTATAATTATAATCGGGTGCAGTATCGGCAAAAGCCGCGCGCCGACATTATTCTAAAAAGCGAATGAGGTCTTAAATGTTACATATTGGACTTGACGTCGGTTCTACCACCGTAAAGATAGCGGTCACCGACGACGAAAAAAAGCTGATATACAAAAATTACCAGCGCCATTATTCAGATATAAAAAAGACTATCGCCGAGGTGCTCGGTGGCTGTCTTGACACGATAAGCGATAAAACTGTCACCGTCGCGGTGACCGGTTCGGGCGGTATATCCGTATCCCATTGGCTGGATATCCCGTTTGTACAGGAGGTGACGGCGGGGACGGAGGCGATACAGGAGCTTATCCCGAAAACCGACGTCGCTATCGAGCTTGGCGGCGAGGACGCGAAGATAACCTACCTGCGCGGCGGCGTGGAGCAGAGAATGAACGGCACCTGCGCGGGCGGCACCGGCGCGTTCATCGACCAGATGGCGGCATTGCTCAACACCGACATCACCGGACTTAACGAGCTTGCTAAAGATTACACGGTGATATATCCGATAGCGTCGCGCTGCGGCGTGTTCGCCAAAAGCGACATCCAGCCGCTGCTGAACGACGGCGCTAAAAGAAGCGACGTTGCGGCGTCGATATTCCAGTCGGTGGTAAACCAGACGATAAGCGGGCTTGCCTGCGGTAAGCCGATACGCGGCTATGTGGCGTTCCTCGGCGGGCCGCTGCACTATCTGTCGGAGCTCAGAAAGCGCTTTATAGAAACGCTGCACCTTGACGACGAGCATATAATCTTCCCCGAGGACGCAAACCTTTTCGTGGCTATGGGCGCGTCTTTTTCGGATAACCGCGGAGAGTCCGACGTATCGGAGCTGCGGGAGAGATTAGCGGCGCTGTCTACCGTGGAAGTACACGAGGTGGAGCGGCTCGCTCCGTTATTCAAGGACGAGCAGGAGCGGGCGGAATTTACCGCGCGGCACGCAAAGGCCGTGATACCGGTGAAAGATCTTTCCACCCACTCGGGCGCGTGCTATCTCGGCATAGACGCGGGTTCTACCACCACCAAAGCGGTGCTTACCAACAAGGACGGGGAGATACTGTATTCCCATTACGGCAACAACATGGGCGATCCGCTTAAGTCCGTGATAGGGATATTGCAGGATATATATTCCAAGCTGCCCAAAGACGCTTATATAGCGAAAGCTACCGCTACCGGCTACGGCGAACATCTTATCAAGGCCGCGCTCAAGGCGGATTACGGCGAGATAGAGACCATGGCGCACTATAAGGCGGCGGAAAAAGTCCTGCCGGGCGTTCAGTTCATACTGGACATAGGCGGTCAGGACATGAAGTGCATGAGGGTAAAAAACGGCGAGATAGAGAGCATACTCCTTAACGAGGCGTGCTCCTCCGGCTGCGGTTCGTTCATACAGAATTTTGCGGCGGCGCTGGGTATGGAATCATCGGAATTTGCCAAAATAGGTTTGGAGGCTAAAAATCCGGTGGACTTAGGCTCACGCTGCACGGTGTTCATGAACAGCCGCGTAAAACAGGCGCAGAAAGAGGGCGCGAGCGTCGCGGACATTTCCGCAGGACTTTCCTACTCGGTAGTGAAAAACGCGCTGTTCAAGGTAATAAAGATACGCGACCCCAAGGCTATGGGCGAAAAGATAATCGTGCAGGGCGGAACGTTCTTAAATGATTCGGTGCTGCGCGCGTTCGAGCTTACCTGCGGCAGAGAAGTGGTAAGACCGGACAAGGCTGGCCTTATGGGAGCTTACGGCAGCGCGCTCACCGCTATACAGCGCGACGACGGCAAGGGCAGCACGATAGCTACTGCCGACCGTTTGGAAAACTTTAATATTACCAAGACCACCGCGCGCTGCGGGCGCTGCTCAAATAACTGCCTGCTCACCATCAGCAGATTCGACGACGGTACGAAATTCATCACCAACAACCGCTGCGAACGCGGCGCGGGCGGCGGAGCAAAACGCTCCGACCTGCCGAACCTGTTTGAATATAAATATAATCGGCTGTTCGACTACACGCCTATTCCCGAAAGCGAGGCAAAGCGCGGAGTGGTCGGCCTGCCGAGAGTGCTCGGAATGTATGAGAACTACCCGTTCTGGTTCACGTTCTTTACTAAGCTCGGCTACAGCGTGAAATTATCGCCGAAATCCGGAAGAGACGTGTACGACAAGGGTATAGAGACCATGCCGTCGGAGTCGGTATGCTATCCGGCAAAGCTGTCCCACGGACATATAATGTCATTGCTTGCCGACGGGGTGAAATTCATCTTCTACCCCTCGCTGCCGTATGAAATGGACAACGGAGGCGGCGGCGACAATCATTACAATTGCCCGGTGGTAGCGACCTACAGCGAGGTAATAAAAAATTCCGTGCCGGAGCTGAGAGATGAGGGCGTTACTTTCCTCAATCCTTTCCTGCCGATATATGACGAGGAAAGAATGCTGGAGCGGCTTATCGAGGTGTTCCATCCGCTGGGTATAGGCGGAGCAGAGATAGGTCCCGCGCTGAAAGCGGCTTATGAGGAGGACAGGCGGTTCAAGGCGGATATACGTTCTAAGGGCGAAGAGATCCTCAAAATGCTCAAAGAGACCGGAAGAAAGGGCATAGTGCTTGCCGGCAGACCGTATCATGTAGACCCCGAGATAAATCACGGCATACCGGAAATGATAAACGGCTACGGCTTTGCGGTGCTGACGGAGGACAGCGTGGCTCATTTAGGCAGCATTGTCCGTCCGATAAGGATAGTGGATCAATGGATGTATCATACCCGCCTTTATGCGGCGGCGTCGCTGGTCGGGAAAACTCCGGAGCTTGAACTGGTACAGCTCAACAGCTTCGGCTGCGGTCTTGACGCGATAACCACCGACGAGGTGCAGGAGATACTCCAGGGCTACGACCGTATGTACACGGTGCTCAAGATAGACGAGGTGAACAATCTCGGCGCGGCAAGGATACGTCTGCGTTCGCTCATCTCGGTAATGGAGGAGCGCGAGCGCAACGGCATAAAGCCAAGCGGAGAATTTACCCCATACAAACGGCAGCCGCTGTTCACTAAGGAGATGAAAAAGCGGCATACCATCATCGCGCCGCAGATGTCGCCGATACATTTTGAACTGCTGGAGGCGGCGTTCCGCTACTGCGGATATAATATCGTGATACTTAAGGACTACTCAAAGCAGGTAGTGGACGAGGGGTTAAAATACGTCAACAACGACGCATGCTATCCCGCGATAATCACGATAGGGCAGCTGCTGCACGCGTTGAACAGCGGAGAATACGACAAGGACAACGTGTCCGTGCTGATAACCCAGACCGGCGGCGCTTGCAGGGCGACAAACTACGTCAGCATGCTGAAAAAAGCGCTTAAGGACGCGGGACTTACTCAGATCCCGATAATCTCGCTTAATGTCGTCGGAATGGAGAAGAACCCCGGCTTTAGCATTTCCGTGTCAATGGTGCTGCGCGCGTTCATGGCGCTGATATACGGCGACGTGCTTTCGCGCTGTCTGTACAAGGTAAGACCATACGAGGTGGAAAAGGGCGCGGCGCAGGCGATGTACGAAAAATGGAACACCTATCTGAGAGAGGATATCAAGCATCTTTCTATAGGCAGGTTCAATAAAAACGTCCGCAACATCGTGCAGGATTTCGATTCTATCCCGTGCCTTGACATAGTAAAGCCGAGAGTCGGACTGGTGGGCGAGATATTGGTAAAATATCACCCGGCGGCGAACAATTTTGCGGTAGACCTTGTCGAGAGCGAGGGCGCAGAGGCGGTAGTGCCCGATCTTATGGGATTTATCTATTATATATGCGACCATGCGAATACCCGTCACGAGCTGCTGACCGTTTCCAACGCGAGATATGTGCTTTCAAATGCCGCGATACACTTTATCGAGTGGATGCAAACCTCCTACCGCAAGGCGATAGAGGGCACGAAATTCGGCTCGTTCATGAAGATAAGCGAGATGAGGCGGCTGGTCGAGGGCGTCGTATCCACCGGAAATATCGCCGGCGAGGGCTGGTTCCTTTCGGCGGAGATGATAGAGCTTATCCACAGCGGGGTAAACAATATAATTTGTATGCAGCCGTTCGCCTGCCTGCCGAATCACGTTACCGGCAAGGGAATTATAGGGGAGCTGAGGCGGCAGAACCCGCAGTCTAACATTATCGCAGTTGATTATGACCCCGGCGCTTCGGAGGTCAATCAGATAAACCGTATCAAGCTTATGCTTGCGCAGGCGTTCAGACAGCTTAAGACGCTGCCCAACGAACAGCCCGAAGCCGTATCCGTTACAGTAGAGGATAAATATTCGGCGATCGCGCAGGACGCTTAAGAAAGGAAAACAAAAATATGCCTAACATGAAATTTTCTACCGATGACAATGTAAAGACCGTTAAGGTAAACGGCAAAAAGACCGCTATCATAGTGCTGATAGTCATTATTGCGGTAATATTGCTGATAGTGCTGTTCAACAGTTTTACTATCGTAAACGAGGGATTTATCGGCGTTAAGTACACCTTCGGAAAGATCACGCAGGATAATCTTTCGCCGGGACTTAATATGTGCATACCGTTTGTAGAGGAGATAAAGCAGGTGGATACCCGTGAGCAGGTATACAGCGTCACCGAGGACGCATACACCAGCGACACTCAGAACGTGGAGGAGCTAAGACTGAAGCTCAACTACTACTATGACAGCTCCAAGCTGTCCGATATAATCAGGACGATAGGTATAGATAACGTTGAAGCCAAGCTGCTCGTGCAGAACGTTGCGAAGATAGCCAAAAACGAGATAGGTAAGATAAAGGCGGAGGATCTGGTGCAGTCGCGTGCCGACGTACAGCAGAAGATACAGGATTCTCTTTCCGCCGCTTTAGAGCCGGAAGGAATAATCGTTGCGGCGTTCGCTATCGAGAACCTCAGCTTTGACGAGGCGTTTGAAGAATCCATACAGGCAAAGGTCATCGCCGAGCAGGACGCGCTGAAGATGGAGAACAAGACCAAGGAAAAGGAAGAAGAGGCAAGACAGCGCGTCATCGCCGCACAGGCGGAGGCGGACAGCACCAAGCTCGCCGCGGACGCTCAGGCTTACGCTATCAAGGCGGTCCAGGAGCAGCTTGCAAACAGCCCGAACTATATAGATTATCTTAAGATAAATAACTGGAACGGCGAGCTTCCTCAGATAATCGGCGACGGCGTAAACCCGTTCGTAAATCTGGATAACTCCGCAAATACCGCGTCCGGAGGCAGTACGACTTCCTCAAGCGAAAAGCAGGATAGCTGAGAAAAATACTAAATAATGCGATCCGGCGCGCTTGCGTGCCGGATTTGTCGGTGTAGAAGCTGATAAAGGGAGAGAATAATGGATTATACCACACTGAAAAATCAGGTGCTGGAAAAATACTTCGGTCGTATGAACGATATGCAGCGAAAGGCGGTGTTCACCGTAAACGGCGCGCTGCTGATAATCGCCGGGGCGGGCAGTGGCAAGACCACCGTTCTGGTGAACCGCATAGCAAATATCATACTTTTCGGCAGCGCTTGCGAAAGCAGTACCGAGCGTGAATTGTCCGAAAGCGATCAACGGTTTGTCAAAAGCTATCTTGACGGCGAGGTGGATAATTCCGTTGCCGCGTCGAGGTTATCCGAGATATTCGCGGAGGATAAGGTCATGCCGTGGCGGATATTGGCGGTGACGTTTACCAACAAGGCGGCGTCGGAGCTTAAGGAAAGGCTGCTCTCGCTGGGAGCGAACGTGGACGGTATATGGGCGTCCACCTTTCATTCCGCATGCGTGAGGATACTCAGAACGGACATCGAGGAGCTGGGACTTGGCTATAAGTCGAACTTTACGGTCTACGACGCGGACGACAGCCTTAGGGTGATAAAAAACATCATGAAAGAGCGCGGGCTTTCCGAAAAGGCGATACCGCCGAAATCGGTGCAGAACGCAATTTCCCGCGCTAAAGATCAGCTCATCACGCCGGAAAAATTCATCACCGCCGGAAGAAACGGCGAGGACTATATTTTGTCCATGGTAAAAACGATATACACCGATTACCGCGACCGTTTGCTCGGCGCGAACGCACTTGATTTTGACGATATAATCATGATAACGGTGCGGCTGCTGGAGCAATGCGGGGAGGTCAGAGACCGGTGGCAGACGCGTTTTCGTTACATAATGGTGGACGAGTATCAGGATACCAACATGGCGCAGTACCGATTGGTGTCGCTGCTTTCCGGCAAAAGCGGCAACCTTTGCGTGGTAGGCGACGAGGATCAGAGTATATACCGTTTCCGCGGGGCTACTATAGAGAATATACTTTCGTTTGAACGGCAGTTTGACGCAAAGACCGTTAAGCTGGAGCAGAATTACCGCTCTACCGAAACTATCTTAGCGGCGGCGAACGCGGTAATAGAAAACAACACCCAGCACAAGCAGAAAACGCTGTGGTCCAAGCTCGGCAAGGGGGAAAAGGTGGCGCTGTCACGGTTTTCCACCGAGCAGGAGGAGGCTATGTTCGTCGCCGACAGGATAATGGAGTCGCTCAAAGAGGGTCGGCGCTATTCGGATAACGTGGTGCTGTACCGCAACAACGCGCAGTCCCGCACGATAGAGACCGCGCTTGCGAAAAGCGGCATACCCTACAGGATAATCGGCGGCGTGCGCTTTTACGAGCGAAAGGAGATAAAGGACATCGTCGCATATCTTAGCGTGCTGAACAACAATTTTGACGAGGTTAGGTTTTCCCGCATAATCAACGAGCCGCTGCGTGGGATAGGCGCGGCGACTCAGGAGGAGATACTGAACATCTCTCACGGAATGGGATTATCTCCTATAGAGGTCATGCTTGAAAGCGAGGGGCTGCCTACCCTGTCGAAAAAATCAAAGGTGCTTGTGCCGCTGGGAGAACTGTTTGCCGAGCTTTCCGCGTCGGCGGACGACATCGCGGACGGCAATATAATAGACGAGGTATTGGACATGTTCGGCTACCGCGACGTGCTGAAAGCGCAGGGGCTTGAGGGCGAAATGCGGCTTGAGAACATAAACGAGCTTAAATCCAACCTTATAACTTTCGCAAAAGAAAACGAGGGCTGCGGGCTGTCGGAATTTCTGGAGCAGGTGGCGCTGGTGTCGGATATGGACAGCTACGAGCAGGACGAGGACCGAGTTGTGCTGATGACGATACATTCCGCTAAGGGGCTGGAATTTGACACGGTCTTTCTTGTAGGCGCCGAGGAGAATATCTTTCCGGGCTACCGCTCAATGCTCGACCCGACGGAGATAGAGGAGGAGCGCAGGCTTGCTTATGTTGCGATAACCCGCGCTAAGCGAAAACTGCATATCACCTGTGTAAAACAGCGTATGCTGTACGGTCAGACCATGCGCAACCGAGTTTCCCGCTTTGCGGCGGAGATACCCGCGCAGTATATGGAATATAATGACAAAACCGTCACACAGCAGCGCGAATATATCCCGCAGCGGCAGAATACCGGATATCTTCAGCAGCGACCCAAGCCGGCTGTAACCGAAGTTTCAAATGATATCTACAACGAGGGCGACCGTGTGCAGCACAAGGTGTTCGGCGAGGGGACGGTGCTTTCCGCAAAGCCTATGGGCGGAGATTGGCTGCTCGAGGTGGCGTTCGATACGCAGGGAACTAAGAAGATAGCGGCGAAATTCTCGAAAATGAAGAAGATATAGGATGAATATATGGAGATAAAAGCGGTAATATTTGACATGGACGGGCTTATGCTGGACACCGAAAAGCTGCTGGTGCGGTTTTGGTGCGAGGCGGCGCGGGAATACGGCTTTCCCATGGAGCGTGAGCATGCGCTGGCGCTGCGTTCTTTCGCGGGGAAGTTTGCCGCGCCGAGGCTTAAAGAATGGTTCGGCGATAACTGCGATTATAAAAAGATACGCGCCCGCCGCATAGAGCTGATGAACGCGTATATAAAGCGGCATCCCACCGAGAAAAAGCCGGGGCTGGATACGCTGCTGGACTATCTTAATAAAAACGGCTACCGCACGGCGGTGGCGACCGCTACCGACATCGACCGCGCGCGGGAATATCTTATCCCGGCAGGAGTTTATGATAAATTTGAACAGGTCATCTGCGGCAACATGATAGAAAACGGCAAGCCCTGTCCAGATATTTATTTTTATGCCTGCGAAAAGCTGGGATTGCTGCCAAAAAACTGCATGGCGCTTGAGGACAGCCCGAACGGCGTTGCCTCGGCGAGCTCGGCGGGCTGCGTCACGGTCATGGTGCCGGATCTCACCCCTCCCGCAAAGGAACAGCTTGAAAAGGTTTACGCCGTCTGCGATTCGCTGGATAAAGTGATAGATGTTCTTGAAAAGATGAAATAAACGATCGGCAGGTATGTTTTTTGCATACCTGCCGATTTTTAATACTATAGGAACTTACTGCGCCGGTTTTTGACGGGAGATCATTTTAAGCGTCTTTTTCATCGCCATAGCGGCAAGATACGCCAACACCACACTTACCGCGTCTTTTATAAGATACGGCGCGGATACCGTCAAAAACGCCGGTATCGGCTCGACTCCGGACAGTAACGCATACTGCGCGGTGCCTAAAAGATGAAGCGCGGAAAGTCCCGCCATGCCGAAGACTATTTTAAGCGCGGGATTTTTCACCCCGATACCGCACAATGCCGCCAGCGCGATAAAGCCGATAATGAAGCCGCCGGTAAGTCCCATAAGAGAAGCGACGCCGCCCTTGAATCCGGCGAACACCGGCACGCCTATCGCTCCTATCGCTATATATACCGAAATTGCCGCCGCGCCTTTTCCCGCGCCGAGGAAATAGCCGCACAGCGCCACCGCGAAGGTTTGCAGCGTGATAGGTACGCCGCTGGGCATAGGTACCGACACCTGCGAAAGAATGGCGGTTATCGCGGCGAATAAAGCACACAGCACCATCGCGATTATTTTTTCGTTTTGCTTTTGTTTGCTCATGTGTTCTCCTTTCGATATTACCTTATCTAACGCTGATTATTTTACCACAAAAACAAAATTTTGTCAACCTTAAAAGGTTTGTAAATTGCGGTTTTTGTATTGACTTTTTTACCATAATATAGTATACTTAAAATGTATAGTTATAGCTATCTACAGACATATTCGGCTTTTTGCGGAAGATAATAAGATACCGTACAACCTAAAGCTGCGGTCGGATATGCCGGAATTTTGTTTTCAGAGGGGGGAGCGGATTGAGCGGCCGCGTATTATTTGTAGCGTCTGTCGCAAAAAAGCATATTCTGCAATTCCATATCCCTTATCTAAAATGGTTCAAGGAACAGGGCTATACCGTAGACGTCTGCGCCGGAAACGATTTTGACTTTGGCGAAAAGCCTAAGATACCGTACTGCGACCACTTTTATCAGGTGCCATTTTATCGTTCTCCTATCGCGCTGAAAAATTTTACCTCCTATAGAGAGGTAAAGAGGCTGTCGGAGAAGAATGAATACGACATTATACACTTCCATACTCCGGTAGCGGCGGTAATAGGCCGCTTAGCCGTGAGAAAACCACGAAAAAAAGGCACCGTTGTGCTTTATACCGCGCACGGCTTTCATTTTTACAAAGGCGCGCCGAAATTGTACAAGCTGTACTATCTGATAGAAAAACTGCTGGTGAGCTTTACCGACGGGCTTATTACGATAAATCAAGAGGATTACGGCGTTGCGAAAAGGATATGCAAGGGGAAAAAATGCCTGCCGTTCATTATCCCGGGGATAGGGGCGCAGCTTGACAAGGTCGGCGGCGGGGACAGACAGGCGATACGAAAGCAGTTCAAAATACCGCAGGACGCTTTTCTTATAATGTCAAATTCCGAGATAAACGCAAATAAGAACGTCGAGCTGTCGGTAAAGGCGGTGGCCGAGGTGAAAAACGTATATATGCTGGTCTGCGGCAACGGCGGAATGCTCCAAAGCTGCAAGCAGCTTGCGGAGCAGCTCGGCGCTAAGGACAGGATAATTTTTGCCGGGTACAGATACGACGCAAAGCAGCTGCTGTCCGCTGCCGACGCGTTCATCTTCCCCAGCCGCAGAGAGGGACTGGGGCAGATGAACGCGTCGGCAGCGGACAGCA
>CANRII010000066.1 GCA_947630685.1 uncultured Ruminiclostridium sp.
GTACGCGCCTTATATCAAAAAGGCGCTGGAGAACAGGCGGCAGGCAAAGCTCTCTCCCGCGGCGATGGAGGTGCTGGCGGTAGTGGCGTACAATCAGCCGGTCACCAAGGCTTTTGAAGAGCAGGTAAGAGGCTCGGACAGCTCGGGAGTTAAAAACACGCTTTGCGAACGCGGACTGCTGTGCGAGGCGGGGCGGCTTGAGCTGCCGGGCAGACCGCTTACATATAAGACGACGGACGCGTTTTTGCGCTGCTTTAAGCTGGAAAGTCTTAAGCAGCTTCCGCCGCTGCCGGACAACGACGGTCAGATGGATCTTTCACAGCTTGCCGAGGCGGCTGAAGCGGAGCTTAACGATACGGCAAAAACATCCGAGGAGATCGACGCGGAATAAAACTTTAATATCGGCAGATAATTTTACGGAGGGTGTATGAGCTGGATTTGGATAGTTCTCATAGATATTTTGCTCATCATAATAGTAGCCCTTTTCCTGTCGGTAACGGTAAAGGTAAGGCTGACAAGCGAGGCGGATATAAAGATAAAATACGCCGGGATAACTATCCTGACGATACGGCAGGAAACGCCGGAGGAAAAAGCCGCTTCGGAAAAAAAGAAAGCCGAACACCCCGAACGGGTCGAAAAAGCAAAGGCAAAGCAGGCTAAAAAACAGGCGGCGAAAGAAAAGAAAAAGGCTGGGAAAAAAGCAGAGGAAAAGCCGAAAAAGACGCTCGAAGAAAATCTTGAGCTGGTAAAAGCGCTGTTATACGGTATGAGCAAGCCGGCTAAGCGGTTATTCAGCCATATCAGGGTGACAAACGTAAAAGCGGATATAACGGTGTCCGGTGACGACGCGGCCGCCGCGGCGCTGAATTACGGAAGAATGAGCCTGCTTATAAGCTCCGTGCTGTCGCTGTTATACTGCACGGTGCGGCTTAGTGTGGATAATATTGAGCTTGGCGTGGATTTTCAAAGCGGCAAGACAGTATATGATATAGGGTTTAAGGTCAAGCTGCGGATAAGCACGGCTTTAGGCTGTGCGCTGTGGTTTTTATTCAGGACGGCAAGGAAAATGCTTGCACAAAGAAAGTCAAAGGGCGGCGTTGCCCCCGAGAAAGGAAATTGAAATGGCAGAACAACACCCAATCAACGGACTTATGGAAACTGCGATGCAGAAGATAAGGGAGCTGGTCGACGTAAACACCATCATCGGCGAGCCTATCACCACTTCCGACGGAACGGTGATAATCCCGATATCCAAGGTCAGCTTCGGTTTTGTGGCGGGCGGTTCAGACCTGCCGGTAAGCGCGCCTAAGGACGTATTCGCGGGCGGCAGCGGCGCGGGAATAACCATCAAGCCGCAGGCGTTTATAGTAGTCCAGCGCGACGGCGAAGTTAAAATGCTGGAAATGGGCGCGGCTCAGGCGGGCGCGCTTGACGGCCTTATCGCCGGAGTGCCGGATCTCATCTCCAAGGTCAAGACCATTTTCGCAAAGGATAAGGACGCCGAGGAATAATCATAATCATGTCCCTTTACGCATAGATATAAAAAAACGGCATTGTGCGCAAAGATTTAGGAGCTGCTTTGTTTGCGCCGTGCGGAAAGGGACTGACATGTCGGTATTAAAAATATGCGCTGCTGCGGCGTCGATTGTTATGGCGCTGTCGATATCGGCGCAGGGTTTGACTTATCTTAAAGATACCAAAACGGATATTACGCTGTCCGCGTCTGCCGCGATACTTATAGAAGCGGACACCGGTACGGTGCTGTATGCGAAGAATGAAAAGGAACACCGTTCGATAGCCAGCACCACCAAGATAATGACCGCGCTGCTGACTATAGAGGCGGGCGACCTTGACAAGCGCTTTACCGTTGACCCGATAGCGATAAACGTCGAGGGTACGTCTATGGGCCTTAAAGAGGGCGATACGGTCACCAGACGCGCTTTGTGCGCGGGTATGCTGCTGCCCTCCGGCAACGACGCCGCGAATGCCGCCGCGATAAGCGTGGCGGGAAGCTCGTCGGCGTTCGCCGAAATGATGAATAATAAAGCGGCGGCGCTCGGCATGAGCGACAGCCGCTTTGTCACGCCGTCCGGATTAGACGCAGACGGTCAATATTCCTGCGCGTATGACCTTGCGGTGCTTGCCCGCTGCGCGCTGAAAAACGACGTATTCCGCGAGATATGCGGCAGCGTAAAGCTGACCGAGGAATACGGAAGTCCGCCGTATAAACGCACGCTGGTAAATTCCAACAAGCTGCTTTATTCCTACGACGGCTGTATAGGCGTAAAGACCGGCTTTACCGATAACGCCGGGCGCACGCTGGTATCCGCCGCCGAACGGGACGGCGTTACGCTTATCGCCGTGACGCTGAACGCTCCCGACGACTGGAAAGATCACACCAAGCTGCTGGATTACGGCTTTGAAAAGGTAAGACCCACCGACGCGGCGTATGACTGTTCTTCTCTGCGCGTTCCGGTAATAGGGGGCGAGCAGGAGTATATAGGCGTAAAGACGACAAGCAGCGCCGCTCTGCCGCTTACCGCCGAACAAAAAGAACAGGTGCAGGTGACTGTATATCTTCCGAAATTTATCTATGCGGGAGTTACCGCCGGGGAAACGGTGGGCGAGCTGAGATACGAACTGTACGGCAGCGAGATATGCAGCGTCCCGCTTTTAGCTTCGGAAAGCTGCGCGGCAAAGCCTCAGGAGCTTTCCGTTATCGCAAAGTGCGTCAAATTTTTAAGGAGTATTTTTAATTTTTGATAAAGAGGAAGTATAAATGGCTAAGCTCAGATTACAGAAAATAATCGCGGACAGCGGTTACTGTTCCCGCAGAAAGGCGGAGCAGCTTATCGCCGAGGGGGCGGTAAAGGTAAACGGCCGTCCGGTAACACTCGGCGACAGCGCCGACCCGCAGGCGGATATAGTCACGATATACGGCGAAAGGATATCCGCCGCTGAGCCTATGCGTTATATAAAATTATATAAGCCGCGCGGCTACGTCACCACCATGTCGGACGAGCATGCGGATAAATTAGTTACCGACCTGCTGACCGGGATAGAAGAAAGGGTATATCCCGTGGGCAGACTGGATAAAAATTCCGAGGGTCTGCTGATACTGACAAACGACGGCAGGTTAGCAAACGCGCTTATGCACCCCTCTCACCGCGTAAAAAAGCGCTACAGAGTTACCGTGCGCGGCAGCGTGGGAGAGGACAAGCTGCTCACCTTGGCGTCGGGAGTGAAGATAGACAGCGGCGTCACCTTACCCTGCACCGTCAGCATACTGACCGAGGAGGAAAAACGCACCGTGCTGGAGTTTATCATCAGCGAGGGGAAAAACCGCCAGATACGCAAAATGTGCGAGGCGGTAAAGCTCGAGGTGGTTCGGCTAAAACGCGTCAGCACCGCGAATATCAAGCTCGGTATGCTAAAGCCCGGCGAATGGCGCGACTTGACGCAGGAGGAGCTTAAAGGGCTGTTTGCGCAGCTTGATATCTCCGGCGGAGGAAAAAGAAAATGATAACTATTACCAATGTGTCCGACGACAGCGGCGGACTTGTATTTTCGGCGAAAAGCGGGGAAGAGGAGCTTGGCAGGCTGAACGCTTGTATAAAGGACGATACGCTTATAATTACCGATATTTCCTCGGAAATGTTTTTGATAGACGGACTTTGCCGTACCGCGATGAATTACGCCTGCAACCGGCTTATAAACGCCTGCCGTTTCGATATAAAGGACGAGTCGGTTTTAGCGGAGCTTATTCGTTTGGATTTTGTTAAAATAGACGATAATTTTATTTCCGATATAGATAATTTTTTCAATTCTCATAAATCTTGCAAAAAATAGCAGATTGCACCTTGTTATTGACGGGGATTTGAGTTATAATATTAATCGGATAAATATGTGAAAGCATTTACATATAGGAAGGAATGAACCATACATGAAGAAAACCGTTGCCGAGGCGCAGCAGCAGCTTTCCGGCACTGCCGCGAGAGAAAAGCTGCTGTCGCTTTTTGACGAAAACAGCTTTGTTGAACTGGGCAAATACGTTTCCAAAGACGGAAAAGACGCCGCAGTAGTCTGCGGGTACGGAACCGTTGACGGAAAAGAGGTCTACGCTTACGCTCAGGACAGCGGGATAAACAGCGGCGCGATGAGCGTCAGCGCGGCTGTAAAGATAGACAAGGTCTATGAGCTTGCCGCAAAAAACGGAGCGCCTATAGTCGGGATATTTGATTCCAAAGGCGCGGATATAAACGAGGGTATGCAGGTGTTGAACGCTTACGCGAAGATAGCGTCGGCGGGCGCCGCGCTTTCCGGAGTCGTGCCGCAGATAGCGGTGATAGACGGGATATGCGCGGGTACCGCCGCTATGACGGCTTGCATGGCAGACGTTGTGATAATGACGGAAAAATCGGAAATGTTTATGACCGCTCCGTTTGTTTCAGAGGATAAGGCAGACGGTGTGGGCAGCGCGCAGGCGGCTATGCGCTCCGGCGCGGCGTCCGTTACCGTAAAGGACACGGCTGACGCGATAAAAACGGTAAAGCAGCTTATCGCTCTGCTGCCGTCCAACAATCTTGAGCCCGCATATTTCGACTACGAAACGCCGGAAAATACCGCGGCGGTCACCGGACAGCAAAAAGGCGCGGAGCTTATTAATGCGCTTGCCGATACCGAAAGCACGATCGAGCTTTACAAGGGCTTCGGTGAGAACATAGTTACCGTGCTTGCGAGCCTTAACTGCCATACCGTGGGATTTGTAATGGCGGACAGCGGAAAGCGCCTTTCAAAGGACGACAGCGCAAAGGCTGCCAGATTCATAGGCTTTTGCGACGCATTCTCTATTCCGATAATAACCTTTATAGATACCGAGGGCTTCGCTCTGTCCGGCAAGGACGAGCTTGCCGGAGCGATACGCGACAACGCAAAGCTCGCGCAGCTGTATTCTTCCGCGACGAGCGTTAAGATAGCGGTAATAACCGGAAAAGCATACGGCAGTGCTTATGTGGCGTTTGCGGGAAGCGATATAACGCTTGCGTGGGAGGACGCCGTGATAGCGCCCGCCAGTCCCGAAGCCGCGGTAACGTTTTTACAGGGCGCGGCCGATCCGACCGAAACCGCGCGTCGCGTCGCAGAGTATGAAGAAAACGAAGCAAGCCCGTTTACCGCTGCGGCATACGGTTACGTCGATAACGTCATCGCGCCGGAGGACACCAAGGCCGAGCTTGTAAAAGCAGTAGAGATGCTCTCGACTAAGAGAGTTTCCTCCCCCGCGAGAAAGCATATCAACTTTGTATATTAATTGAGAGGATGGATAGATATGAAGAAGTATAACATCACCGTAAACGGTACTTCATACGATGTTACCGTAGAAGAAGCCGGAGAGGTATCCGCCGCTCCCGCATCGGCAGCACCGTCTGCACCCGCCGCAAAGCCCGCCGCTAAACCTGTTTCCACAGGAGCGCAGGGCGGAGTAAAGGTGACCGCTCCTATGCCCGGAACGATAGTAGACGTAAAGCTCCAGCCCGGCGCACAGGTAAAGAACGGTACCGTTATTGCAATACTTGAAGCTATGAAAATGGAAAACGATATCGTTGCAAGCTGTGACGGCACGCTTGCCACCGTCAACGTAACTAAGGGTCAGTCGGTCGAGACCGGCGCGCTTATCGCAACGATAAACGCGTAAGACGAAAGGATACGACTGATGGCTAAAGTAAAAATAACCGAAACGGTGCTGCGCGACGCGCACCAGTCGTTGTTCGCTACCAGAATGGCGATGGAGGATATGCTGCCCGCTTTACCGCTTATCGATAAGATAGGATTTTACTCGGTGGAATGCTGGGGCGGCGCTACCTTTGACGCGTGCCTGCGTTTTCTCAATGAGGATCCTTGGGAAAGACTGCGCATATTAAGGCGCGAAATGCCCAATACAAAGCTGCAAATGCTGTTCAGAGGACAGAATATGCTCGGCTACCGTCATTATGCCGACGATGTGCTGGAATATTTCGTCCAGAAGTCGGTGGCAAACGGTATAGACATTATCAGGATATTCGACGCGCTCAACGATATAAGAAACCTTGAGACCGCGGTCAAAGCGGCGAAGAAAGAGGGCGCACACGCTCAGATAGCCATTTCATATACCACCGGCGACGTGTTCACCGAGGATTATTATGTGGATTACGCTAAGCGTATCGAGGCTGTCGGCGCGGATTCCATCTGTATAAAGGACATGGCGGCGCTGCTCACTCCGTATCATGCCGAAAGTTTGGTCAAGGCGCTGAAAGCCGCGGTAAATATCCCGATACAGCTGCATACGCACAGCACCTCCGGACTTTCCTCGATGTGCCTGTTAAAGGCTATCGAGGCGGGCGTGGATATGATAGACACCGCGCTTTCTCCGCTGGCGCTGGGTACGTCGCACACTCCCACCGAATCGATGGTAGCGGCTTTGCAGGGTTCCGAGTACGATACCGGAATAGACCTTGTACAATTGCAGGAGCTGCGCCCGTACTTCATGAAGGTAAGACAAAAATACATCGACAACGGCCTGCTCGACCCGAAGATGCTTGCGGCGGACGCAAACGCGCTTATATATCAGGTGCCGGGCGGAATGCTGTCAAATCTGCTGTCCCAGCTTAAACAGGCGGGCAAGGAGGATAAATTCGACGAGGTGCTTAAGGAAGTGCCGCGCGTAAGAGCCGACGCGGGTTCTCCTCCGCTGGTAACGCCCTCCTCCCAGATAGTGGGAACTCAGGCGGTGTTCAATATCATCACCGGCGAGCGTTATAAGATGGTGACTAAAGAGTTTAAGGAAATGGTAAAGGGCAATTACGGCAGAACGCCCGTGCCTATCGACCCCGAATTCAGAAAGAAGATACTCGGCGACGAAGAGCCTATAGACTGCCGTCCCGCCGACCTTATCGAACCGGAGCTTGAAAAGCTGAAAGCGGAGGCGGCTCGCTGGGCTCAGCAGGACGAGGACGTTTTAAGCTACGCGATGTTCGGTCAGGTAGCGGAGAAATTCTTTGAAAAGCGATTAGATAAACAGCTTGCCATCGACGCAGAACATGCCGACAAAGAAAACAAAGTAATGCCTGTATAAATAATTCTCCCCGTTGTATCATATCAACAACGGGGAGATTTTTATTTTGAACAAAAAAACGGTAGAGGCTTTTGACCTCTACCGAAATTCTTTCCGTCAATTTTTTAAGAAATCATTACTTTCTTTTTCTTGCTATAACAGCCGCGCCTGCTGCGATAACTGCAACGCCTGCTGCAACTGCGATACCCTCAGCGCCGGTGTTGGTGTTGGGCTTGTTTGAATCGCCGGTGGTAGGAGCTTCGCTCTCTGCGGGGGTCTCGTCCTCTGCGGGGGTCTCGTCCTCAGCGGGAGCTTCGTCGATAGTACCTACGCCTATTTCAAGTGCGTTAAGAGTAACGCCGTGACCCATGAACGCGATACCTGCGGTCTTGATGGTTTCGATAGACGCTTCCGGCAGACGGAAGTTTATCTCGGTCTTATCGGGGTCAAGAGTGTAGGTGTCCTTGCTTTCGGAAAGCTCAAGGTCGGTGATACCTTCGATAAGCGGCCAGCCGGTGTCGTTTACCATCGGCTTTACGCACCAGTATGCTTCACTTTCCGGACCGTCGGCAAGAGTCTTGTCTGCGGTGTAGGTGATAGTGATGACGGTATCGGCGTCAACGCTTTCAAATTCACTTCCGGGAATGGTAATGCTTGCGCTCCAGCCGGTCATAAGGTCGGTATTCAGGTCATAAGCAAACGAGCTTACCGCCATAGCGGAAACAGCGGCTGCGGCTGCGGTAACAGCTGCGAGGATCTTCATCTTTTTCATGATATTTTTCCTTTCGTGTATGTGGTTTTCGGAAATCTCCCGCGCTTTTAGCTTTGAGAGCTTTCCCTTTGACTATATCTTACCACCGTACCGAGGGCAAATATATCATGATTTTAATTTTTATATTAAAAATTCGGCATGTTTTTATCATTCTCCCCAGTGAACGCGGAAAAATTTTTTGCGGTACTCTTTCGGGGTATAACCGGTGTTTTTCTTAAAGGTCTGTATGAAATGACTTTCCGAGCTGAATCCGAGGTAATTTGATATCTCTATATTGGTATATTCGGAAAATTTCAGCAGATTTTCCGCAGCCTCGGTCCGCTTTTGCGCGATGTACTGGGATATAGTCGCCTATCTCGCTGTGGAACAGCTTTGACAGATACGGCGCGCTGAGCCCGCACACCTGCGCCAGCTCCTCCAGCGTTATCCTGCTGTGCAAATGCTTTGTGATATGGTCAAGACAAAGCGTTATCGGCTTGGAATTCATCCCCTTTTTGGAGATGATACGCATACGTTCTATATAATCCTCTATAAGATTGCGGTGTATATTGTTTACTTCTTCGATAGAGGAACAGCGGTCTATCCTATTTATATATATGTCGCTTATGCTGTAGGCGGTCTCCATATCCATACCGCCCTCTATGACGTATCTTGTGATGAACGCCACGGTTATTATAAGATGATACTTGTGATTGGTAAGCGGATCGCGGCTCAGCTTGCCGAAGCCCTCTCCCGAAAGCGGCTTGAACAGACGCTTCGCCTCTTCGGCGTCGCCGTCCTTTATCGCCTGAAAAAATTTCATTTCCCGATCGTAGGCAAGATGGCTCTCCTGATTTTCTCTGCTTTCAAACATGCTTTGGCTGAGTTTATCGTTTATCTTCATATCATTTCCCCCATTCGGCAGGATAGGCGTTTATCGGCAATCAAATTTCCTATGATGTAAATATATCATAAATTTCGGAAAAAAGCAATAAACTTTTGATATTTAACGCAAAAATTTGATACGAAGCGGAGCAAAAACGCGCTACAATATAACTAAAGACGGTCGAAAGACCGAAATCACGTTGGAAAGGAAAAAAATCATGACATCGTTAATTAAAAAAATCACAGCTTTGACTTTAGCCGGCGCATGTCTTGTAAGCGTTACCGCGTGCAGCTCTCAGAGCACTACGACTTCGGGCGGCGGCAGCACTACCGCACCGGCGACCACCGAGCCTCCCGCTACCTTTAACGAGCAGGAGCAGTCACAGATAAATGAGATAGAGGTAGAAGGAGCCGAAAAGCTGGAAAATCCGTTAGTAACGACCCTGCTGGCAGGCTGGGACCTCAACCCCGAAAAGGGCAAGCCGAAATCGGTCGAGCTGGAAATGTTCGAGAACGTTTACGGCGGTAAGATTGAAAACATCAACTGCACATTTGACGAGCGTTTTTCCAGGCTCGCTACCCTTGTTGCGTCGGACGACGCGCCGGATATGTTCAGCGCGGGCGACCTCGACGTGTTCCCCAAGGGCGTATACACCAATATCTTCCAGCCTATGGACGATATAGTTGAATATGACAGCGATCTGTGGGCTCCCATGAAGTCGATAAACGACAAGTTCGTGTTCAACGACGGACACTATGTTGCGGCTGTTTCGGCAGACTGCGGCGTGGTAATGATCTACAACCGCAAGAGAGTAGAGGAAAACAACCTTGACGACCCCGCAGACCTTTTGGAAGAGGGCAAATGGGACTGGGACAGCCTGTACTCCATGATGGTAAAATTCTGTGATAACGACGAGGAGAACGGCGCTCTTGACGGCTGGTGGTTTGAAAGCGCTATATCCCTTACTACCGGCGTACCTTATATAGACGTGGTAGACGGTACTATCGTACAGAACCTTGACAACGCGCTGATAGAAAAGGCGCAGAACTACATGCTCAAGCTCAAGACCGAAAAGCTGCCCGTAGATAAGGCGGCAAACGGCTGGCAGGTAAATCCGCAGGCGGTAAAGGCCGGCAAGACTTTGTTCTACCCGGTAGGTATCTGGGCATTGTACACCTCCAACTTCAACGAGGATTACGGCGAGTATGAGGACATCATGTTCGTGCCCATGCCGAAATGCCCCTATGTTGACGATTATTATCTTCCCGCAGCTATCACCGGATTCTCGCTTTGCGCAGGCGCTAAGAACCCCGAGGGCGTCGGCGCTTATCTGAAGTGCGCTATGCTGGCAAGAGACGACGAGACCGCTAAGGAGATAAGCAAGAAGCAGCTGTTTGAGGATTATCACTGGAATCAGGATATGTACGATATGCAGCAGAAGGTCGTAGAAATGACCGCAGAGCATCCTATGTTCGAGTTCTATACTGCAGTATCCGCTAAGCTCAACGACCTTATAAACAACCCCATGAAGGAGACCTTTAACAACGGCGTTTCCTGGACGCAGACCAAGGAATCCATGAAGGCTGCCGTACAGGGTGAGATCGACAAGGTGAATGCCGATCTTGAAAAGATAAAGAAGCAATAATCTTCATTGTTACCTCAAATATATAAACCTAAAGCCGCGCGTCAGCGCGGCTTTAAGTTTGTAAAGGATCGGCAGGTGTATATGTCTGTCGGTTTTGATTTATGCCGGTTGCATTGACCGGGTGGGATACGAAAACACTAAGAGCCGGACGATATATCCGGCTCTTTTTATATAGTTGTCATTTTCTTTTGTTTACTCTTTAGTGAATTTTACCCATTGATATTCGGCGGTCAAGGGAGTTTTGCCGTCGTACTCGTTCAGCCACTCGTCAACGCCTACGCCGTTCCAGGTGTTCATCATTATCTTGCTTTCGGTCACCGGGATGCTTTCCTCCGCGGTGTATACCGCCTCGCCGTCAACATACCATGTTATGCTGTCCTTTGCCCACTTGAAGCCGTAGGTGTGGAAATCCTCCGTCGCGTCGAAGCCCAGGTCGTATATCTTTTCATGATTTCCCACGCCGTCGGTGAAGTAGTTGAACTGAACTATCGTGGTATCCTTGCCGAGGAACTCGATGTCTATTTCGTCCCAAGGGTTATTGTCGGACGGTCCGGTGTAGGTGAAGAAGGACGATACCACGCCGTCGTTCTTGATGGGCTTCATCGATACCTCGTACATACCGTAGCCGTAAAAGCCTTTGCTGCGGTATTCCGCGCCGGAATAGGTGTCCGGGTCAAGGTCGGCGTTTATGCTGAGCTGCATTGCGCCGTTTTCAAAGGTGACGTTGCTGTCGCGCCAGGTGCAGTTGAACATTCCGCCGTTTGTCCAGCCGTTGGATTTTTCGAACAGAGGGGATTCACCGTTGGTAAAATCCGCGTTCATGTTACCGTCGTCGATAGCGTTTTGCTCTTCGGAAGCTGCGCTTTGTGCTTCGGAAGCGGTGCTTTGCGCTTCGGAAGCGGTGCTTTGTGCTTCGGAAGCGGTGCTTTCAGTCTGCGCGGGCGCGGAAGTTTCGCCTGCCGAGCAGGAACAGAGTATCAGCGCACAGCATATCGCGTTGAGCAGCGCGCCGCTGTATTTTTTCATTTTCATTGTGTTACCTCCTGTATTAATGCCGCAGGGTACTAGCCCTGTTTTCTGCTTTTATTATACTATCGTTATCGGGCGGGGTATATCGTATTTTTAATTTTTATTATATTATTTTTGTGTTAATAAAAAATCACCCTTTCGCAGCGGCGTTCATATTATTATAACGGGGTGAGCTTATGGAAAATACAAAGCCGCTTTCACAGCTTAGCATAGGAGAAAGCGCGCGGGTATGCAGCATATCGGCAAGCGCCGGTCTGCGCAGAAGATTTCGCGATCTGGGACTGATAGACGGCACGAAAGTAAGCTGCGCGCTTATAGGCGGCGGAATGTCGGCGTATCTTATACGCGGCGCGCTTATCGCGATAAGACAGGAGGACGCCGAAAAGATAGAGGTGTCAAAGTCGGAGTGGCTTTAATAAAACGGGGGTGTTTGCTCCCGTTTTTTTTATCTTAAAAAGCGTGAAACACTTGTAATCCGAGCGAAAAAATGGTAAAATAGTACGGGAAATAAACTGCGTTTTCGGAGAGTGATAATATGAATCCCAGACTGGATTACCTCAGAGAAAAATCGAATAAGCTGTCCCGCTCTCCCGGAGTGTACCTGATGAAGGACAAGACCGGCAAGGTCATCTATGTCGGAAAGGCAAAGGCGCTGAAAAATCGCGTTACCACTTATTTTCACGCATTGGAGAGCCACAACGCAAAGACGCTCAAGCTGGTGGATAATATCTATGATTTTGATTTTATCGTTACCGCGAGCGAGCTTGACGCTTTGGTACTGGAATGCAGCCTTATAAAGCAGTATAATCCTAAATATAACATTCTGCTCAAAGACGATAAGGGCTACAATTATATAAAGATAACCCGCGAGGATTATCCCAGAATAACCTACGCGCTCAACTGCAAGGACGAGGCGGACTATCTCGGCCCGTACACCAGCGGTTATACCGCAAAGCAGGCGGTAGAGGAGGCAAACCGGATATTCATGCTGCCCTCCTGCCATAAG
>CANRII010000067.1 GCA_947630685.1 uncultured Ruminiclostridium sp.
CGACGTCGACAGCTTCGCAGGCTCGCTTCGTGCGGCTCTTCGTGAAGACCCGGACGTTATACTCGTGGGAGAGATGCGTGACTTTGAAACGATAAACGCGGCAGTTACCGCGGCCGAGACCGGACACCTTGTGTTATCCACCCTGCATACCACCGGCGCGGCGGAGACCATCGACCGTATCATAGACGTATATCCGCCTCACTCTCAGGGACAGATACGCGCCCAGCTTGCAAACTCGCTGGTAGCGGTAATCTCTCAGACGCTTGTCCCCACCGCCGACGGCAAGGGACGTATAGCGGCGCTGGAGCTGATGTTCGTTACCGACGCTATTTCGGCGCTTATCCGTGAGGGTAAGATATTCCAGATACCCAACTCCATACAGACCTCAAAGGCGCAGGGAATGTTCTCCCTCGACCAGGATCTTGCAAGACTGGTACGTACCGGCAAGATAACCGAGCAGGTCGCACGTTCCAGATGCCAGAATCCGGAAGACCTCAAGAGATACATAACGGCATATTAATAAAAAAAGTCCGTCCTATGGGCGGATTTTTTAATGTATATAAAGAGGGGTGCGAGTATGCCGGACGGTAATAAAAAAAGAATAACGCTCGGCATGACCGCGCACGTTGACTCCGGCAAGACCACCTTGTCGGAGGCGATGCTGTTTTACTGCGGCGAGATAAGAAAGCGCGGCAGGGTGGACGACGGGGATTCTTATCTTGATACCCACCAGTCGGAGCGGGCGCGCGGGATAACGGTTTTCGCTCACCGCGCCGAGCTTAATACCGAGCATGGCAATTATACTTTACTGGATACGCCGGGGCATGTGGATTTTTCCTCCGAGACCGAGCGCACTTTTCAGGTTTTGGATTACGCGATATTGGTGATAAGCGGGACGGACGGCGTACAAAGCCACAGCGAAACTATCTGGCGGCTGCTGGAAATGTACAATATCCCGGTACTGATATTTATAAATAAGACCGATATGCCTAACGCGGATAAAAATTTCGCGCTGTCCGACGTAAAGGCGCGGCTGAGCGACAGGTGCGTCGATTTTTCGGCGGTGTTTTCCCAGCGGCAGGACAGCTTTTTTGAAGAATGCGCGATGTGCTGCGACGAGGCGGCGGAGGAATATTTAGAGATAGGCGGTATAAGCGACGATACGCTGATTAAAGCGATAGCACAGAGAAAAATATTCCCCTGCATGTTCGGCTCGGCGCTTAAAATGCAGGGAGTGGAAGAGCTTATAGCGCTGCTGGACAGGTTTACCGCAGAGCCGAAACGCTCGGATACTTTCGGCGCAAAGGTCTATAAGATAGCAAACGACGGCAAAGGCAAGCGGCTGACCGAGCTTAAAGTTACCGGCGGCAGTCTGTCGGTAAGGGACAGCATAAGCTACACCGGAAAAAACGGCGAGCTCATGACCGAGAAGATAAGCGAGATAAGGCTGTATTCCGGCAGCAAATACGACAACGCCGAAAGCGTCCCCCGCGGTACGATATGCTCGGTGATAGGTCTTAGCGAAAGCTATGCCGGGCAGGGACTCGGCAGCGAACAGGATTCTTTTCTTCCGGTGTTAGAGCCGGTCATGACTTATTCGGTGGAGCTGCCAAAGGGTGAGGATACGTTCACCATGCTGCAAAGGCTGCGGCTGCTCGAACAGGAGGATCCCGCGTTGCATGTTATCTGGAACGGCGGCGCTAATAGAATATTCGTCCGGCTTATGGGCGAGGTGCAGCTTGAGATACTGCGCGGTATAGTTTTGGAGCGCTTTGGCGTGGGGATAGATTTCGGTCAGGGCAGCGTCGCGTATCTTGAGACTATCGCCGACACGGTGGAGGGCGTGGGTCATTACGAACCGCTCAGGCACTACGCCGAGGTGCATCTTATGCTTGAACCGCTGCCGCGCGGGTCGGGACTGGTATTCGATACATTATGCAGCGAAAACGTACTTGACAGAAGCTTTCAGCGGCTGGTGATATCCTGCCTTGAAGAAAAAACGCATATCGGCGTATTGACCGGCTCTCCGATAACGGATATGAAGATAACGTTATGCTCCGGAAAGTCGCATATAAAGCATACCGAGGGCGGGGATTTCCGTCAGGCGGCATACCGCGCGTTAAGGCAGGGGCTGCGCAGGGCAAAGAGCGTTCTGTTAGAGCCGTATTACGATTTTACTGTGATAGTGCCGTCGGAATATTCCGGCAGGGTGATGACGGATATACAGCAGATGAACGGCAGCTTTTCTTCGCCTCAGACCGAGGGGGAAAATACTGTAATAAAAGGGAGCTGCCCCGCCGCGGGCATGGACGGTTATCAGCAAAAGCTGTCCGGCTTTACCGGCGGGAGAGGGAGAGTGTTCTGCTCTTTCGGCGGGTATACCGAGTGTAAAAACGCCGACAGCGTGATAGAAAATATAGGCTACGACTGCGACGCGGACGTGGAAAATTCCGCAGATTCGGTTTTCTGCTCGCACGGCGCGGGCTTTATCGTAAAATGGGATAAGGTGGAGGAATATATGCACCTGCCCTCTTGTATCAAGCAGGCCAAGGAGGAGGAAAAGCACGTCGAAAATGTGCGCCGAGCCGCCGATTTTGTAGACCGAGCCGCCGAGGATAAGGAGCTTATGGCGATATTTGAGCGCACCTACGGCAAGATAGACCGCGATCCTCGCAAAGCCATGGCTCCCGTCAAAAAACAGCCGGTCTACAAAAGCCGAGCCGCCCGCCTGTCCGGGCCGGAATATCTGCTAGTGGACGGCTATAACGTCATTTTCGCGTGGGAGGAGCTTAAAAAGCTGGCGGATCGCAGTCTTGACGCGGCGCGGGAAAAATTGATAAATATCCTTTGCAGCTATCAGGGCTACAAGCGCTGTGAATTGGTATTGGTGTTTGACGCTTACCGCGTACCGGGAGGGGTCCGCAATACCGAAAAGCGCGGCGGCATAAGCGTTGTTTACACTAAAGAGCATGAGACCGCCGATTCTTATATAGAAAGACTTTCTCACGAGCTTGCCAAAGAACACCGCGTCAGGGTGGCGACCTCCGACGGAGCGGAACAGACTATGGCGCTGGGCAGCGGGGCGCTGCGGGTATCAAGCACGGAATTGCTCGCCGAGGTGCAGGATGTGGAAAAGTCTATCCGTGAATATATCGAACAGTTACAAAATATAAACTAAAAACGCAGGCGTTAAAAGCGTCTGCGTTTATTTTTATGTATCAGTCTTCGTCTTCGCATACTATGCAGTTTCTTCCGGATTGTTTAGCGTGGTACATTCGTTTGTCCGCGGTGGAAAACAGCTCGCTGAACAGGCTGTTTTTCGTTTCTTTAAGCGCGGCGCAGCCGATGCTCATGGTGTATTTTATCTCCCTGCCGTCTGAGGTAAGATGGCGTTTTTGACAAGCGGCGTAATAGCTTTTTATGCTGTCGACAAATTTTTCATACCGCATATCCATGGATATTACCAAAAATTCATCTCCGCCGTAACGCGCCACAAAGGTGTTTGTATACGCCATAAAGACCTTTTTCCAGAAGTTTGCTATCGACACCAATGTTTCGTCGCCCGTCTGATGTCCGTACTCGTCGTTTATATCCTTGAAATGGTCGATATCTATTATCGCAAGACAGAAGTCAACGCCTTTTCTTACCAGTCCGTCAAGGCTGCCCACGTTCATATAATGTTCGTTGATATAGCGGCGGTTGTGTACCCGGGTAAGATCGTCGGTCACAAGCTGTATGCTCTGGCGGTCAAGCTCTCTCATCATGTCGTTGAGCCCGCCCTCGCTGCCGTCAAAGCTCTCGGTGACGTTCTTCGCAAGCTCTAAAGTCAGCTTGTTGCCCTCTATCTCGACGTATTTTGAATACACGGCGAAGATCTGCCCCTCCGACCGCTCAAAGGTAAGCACGCATTTTTTCTCCGCCATTGTACGGGCGGAAATTCTCGGCTCGCTGTTAGTACCGTTGGGAAATAACGAACGGCAGGGCTGCTCGGATATATCTATACGTCCGTTAGCGGCGCGGGTAAGAGTGCACTCTACACAATCGGTAGACTGAACAAGGCGCACAACGTCAAAGCTGTTTTTAAGCAGCTCCATTTCTTCGGTTATCGCCTCAAGCGTATATATGTGTTTCATACCCGTCCCCCTTTCCGGCAGGATGATTCTTATCGGGCAAATCCTTAATTAAACAGCGCTAATATATATTCCTTATCGGCAAGCCCCTCGGACATGCCGATGTATTTTCCTTTGTCAAACGCAAGCACGCGCGGGATAGTGGATATCTCGAATCTCTGCGCAAGCTCCGGCTCTTCGTCAACGTTCACCTTGCAGACCTTTATTTCGTCATGCTCGCGCTCTATCTCTTCCATTATCGGGGCAAGCATCATGCACGGGCCGCACCATGACGCCCAGAAATCCACCAATACCGGCTTGTCGGAGCCGAGTACCTCTTTATCGAAGTTTTCCGCATTCAGTTCCATTAATAAGCTCCTTTCGTTTTACAAATTTACAAATATAATTTGCAGTAAAAGCCGGATTATTCCTCTTTAAGCAATTGCGTTGCTTTTCTGCTCATATCCGGATGCTGGCAATGGAACGCCCTTTTCTCGCGGTACATTATTTTTTCCGCTTTATTGAAAAGCTCGTTTATATTTTCCGAGCCGTCGGACCATGCCATGCCGACAGACGCCGTGGGTATATCCTCTTTTTGCAGCCTGCTGTGCAGGTCTATCGCTTTTTTCTCGAAATCGTCATGCGAGATATTTTCCGCCAGCACCACAAATTCATCTCCGCTGATACGGTAGCAGCTTTCCTCTCCGAAGTACCCGACGAGTATTTTGCCGAAATTGCAGATATATTCGTCCCCGCGGGTATGTCCGTAGGTGTCGTTTACATATTTAAGACCGTTAAGGTCGGCGAATATCAGTCCGGTGGGAGTGCCTTTCTCTTTTCCGAGCAGTTCGCACTTTTTGTCATAGTGATAGCGGTTATACATTCCGGTAAGCATATCGTGAGTGCAGTCCCGCTCCAGCTGCTTTTGATAATTGAGCTCTGATATATAGTTGTCGTGTATATCCCTGATATACAGCATTATTATCTGATTTTCGTCGGTATATTCCAAACTGGGCAGCAGCTCCATCATTACCCAGCGAAATTCGTTGTCTGTTTTTCTGCGGTAGCGAAACCGTATGCAATCCCGGCTTTTCTTAAAGGTTTGCCGTAATGTATCTATATCGGTGAACCGCAGATATTCCTCTCTGTCCTCCTCGTGGACGAATCCGTACTCCGCAAAATGCCGCAGCCACTCGGAAATTTTCTTAGAACAGCCCATTTCCGCGGTCATTTCCTCGGTATAGACCTTTATATCCTCGTGAGTATCTTTCGTTATGTTTATCTTTAATATTTTATGGAATATCAAGGAAAGCATGTTTAACGCGTCTTCCAGCGCGCGGGCTTCGGAATCCGCCTCTTTCCAGCTTATAAGTATCCAGGGGTTTTCTTTTGAATAATCCTTAGGAGCGAGTATTTCCAGCGTTACCCAGATATATCTGCCGTTTACTATACGGCGGTAGCTATGTACCATTCTTCTGCGCTTTTGCGAGAGCTTTTCTCTCAGATATCCTATATCGGTGTGATAAATATAACTGTCCCGGTCGTCGGGGTGGAGAACGCCGCTGTTTCCGATACGGCGGATATATTCTCCTATCGTCTTTGCCTGTAACAGATAATCCTCATCGGGAAAGTCGCTGACCTTTACAAAGTGATAATCTCCGGTGGCTATATTCACCTTAGCTATTTTATAATAATCGTCATAAATGACGTTTAATGCGTAATTCCTGTCCTCCAAAATAACGGCCCCTTTCAAAACTTGCTTGCCGGTATTAAAAACATTAATATTATAGCGCTTTATTTTACATTTGTCAATTGCACAAATGAGTCCTACGGCTGGTTTTCGATAAGAATTTCAGCAAAATATTCGGCAATTTTCGGATTCCTTATCAGCAGCGGACCTATTATATGCGTACCGTAAAAGCTGCCGGAAATTATCCCCTCGCCCTTGTCGTCGGGGTTATTTCCCGTCCCCTCGCTCACGGTGAACATAGGCGAGGTTATGCCGTAAATATTGCTGCATTTATTTATAAAGCCTATGACCGGTTCTTCGGTCTTGTTGAATATCGCCTTTTCGTCGGCAACTATGCGCTCGCCGCCCTCGACAGAATAATAATCGAAAAATCCCAGCCCGATAAGCTCTTTGCCGCCGCTATCGGTTATGCTTTTCCCAAAAAGCTCAAACGCGTTTCCGGTAGCGAGTATCACCGTGCCTTTGTCCAGCGCGTCTTTCAGCGGTTGCTTATATACTCTTAAAAATTCCAGCGCGGTGTGAAGATTTCGCTCGGTGGCGGAGCCGATATATATGAAGTCATACCCGGAAAAATCCAATTCCCCCGACAACGCGGTGAGCGGCATACGGTCGGTCGTAACGTCGGTCTTGCTTTTAAGCGTCCGTTCCAGCGCGAGGATATTTCCGTATTCTCCGTACAGATCACAAAAATCATATAACAGATGAAGCAGTTTCATTTCTATCTCCTCACGTTGTTTTCTCGGTGTTCTTCAAAAATTTATCCTTATCCGAAAAGCAGGTGACGGCGTACAGCATATCGTGTCCCGCGTGTCCCGCCGTTTTAGTCATCTCGTCTATATCAGGTATCACCGAGATTGTCGCGGGGTCTATATCGGTGTAGGAAAACCTCACCGAAAGGTCGTCGGCATGCTTGCCGGAAAGATATATACGCTCTATATTTTCGCTTTTCAGCAGGGAAAAATTCACGTCCCAAAGCCAGCTTGTTTCTCCGGTCTGATATCTGCGGCTCACCGAATCGACGATTATCATTACCGCGCATTTGCCGCCGCTTTCTGCTATGTATCTTAACGCGCTGTCGTAAGACACCGAGTTTTCATGCTTTGCGATAAGGAAAACACCCTCGCTCTCGCCTAAGGTAAAGCGCAGTATCCTGCCGTTTGTCAGCGAGTAGCTGCTGATATTTTCGGCTATCGCGCTTTCCTTTGCCCCTGCCAACGAACATATAGCGAAGCAGGCGAGTATATTGTATATATTATATATGCTGGAAAAGCTCAGTTTGATATCGTATTTGCCGTTTACCGTCATAATTGCGTTTTTAAGGTCGGCGTTTGTAACGGTGTAATCGGTATCGGCTTTCTTATGACCGCAGGAGGTACAGCGATAGCTGCCTATGTGATTAAAATGTCGATATTCGTATTCCATCGGCGATTTGCAGACCGGGCAGTATTTGCCGTCGTCGTAAACTCCGGTGTTTTCCTTGGTGCTGAACGGCTGTTTATCCATGCCGAACCACACGGTCTTGTCCGCCGCGGAGGAAAATACAGATACCAACGGATCGTCGGCGTTAAGCACTAATACGGTATCCTTCGGTATCGCGGGGAGGATAGAGGCGTATACCCACTCCGGGTGGCCGTTTCTGGTGAGTTGGTCGCGCAAAAGATTCGTTATCACAAAATGAGTAGGCGAAAAATATTTGAAAATATGCTTTGCATATCTTTCGTCGGTTTCTAAAAGTATCACGTCGCCCTTTACCCGTCCGGTAAGAGTGCAGTTTGACAATATCAGCGACGCCGCGCCCGCCGTCTGGTTAGAACCCTCTCGGTTATATATCACCTTTTTTCCGAGTGAGGACAGCACATGAGCGGCCATCTCCACCGTGGAGGTCTTGCCGTTGCTTCCCGTTACGGCGATAACGGCAGGAGGATATTTCACCTTTGCCAGTACGTTGGGGTATATCTTCAAAGCGGCAAGCCCCGGCATGCTGCTGCCGCGGCCGAACATTGTGCCGATAAAGCGCAGCAGTCTGCACAGCAGCACCGCAAAAAACATTCTCATCTTTGTATCTCTTCATCTCCCGGTTAAAATACAATAATATTTTACCATAGAACAAGCCGCAAGTCAAGATTTCGCATAAGGATAACAGCAAAATACGCCGCTTCTACAGCATAATATACAAATTTTTTATGTAAAATTTATCTATTTTTCCGCCCTTGAAATGGCGCGCTAATACTGATATAATTTAGTTGCAGCAATCAATACGACCGGAAAGGAAAAAATATGGATTCTTTATATTTTACCAATAACGAGCCGCCGACGACAAGGACGTTTTCCCGCGTGATATTCCTTAATCAGGAGGGATTCGCGCCGAACGGGAGAAAACGCGCGGTGATAAAAGTCCCGTGTGAAAAATTCGATATAGAAAACGAATACGGCACGGTGGTATATTCCGGCGAAACGGTGCATTTCGGCTATGACGAATGTTCCGGCGACGACGTTTATATCGCGGATTTTTCCGATTTTCACAGCGACGGAGTATATACTTTAGTCACCGACAAGGGGGAGCGGTCGCTTAGCTTTACGGTGGGCAGCGGCGTTTACCGTCCGGTCTTGGATAAGCTGGTAAAGGCGTTTTACTATCTTCGCTGCGGCAGCGAGCTTCCCGAGCAGTACGCGGGAAAATTCGCCCGTCCGACCTGCCATACCGAAAAGGCGGTGGAGTACGGCGGAGACGGCACGCTTTTTGAAGTGTCGGGCGGCTGGCATGACGCGGGCGATTACGGCAGATACGTAACTACCGGAGCGTGCGCCGCGGCGCATTTGATGTACGCGTATAAATTATTCCCCGATGTGTTTGATAAACAGCAGCTCGGCATCCCGCCGCAGGGAGTGCCGGACGTATTAGCGGAGGTAAAGTACGAGCTTGACTGGCTGCTGAAAATGCAGCGCCCGGACGGCTCGGTATGGCATAAGCTGACAACGATGAGGCACGCGCCGTTTGTAATGCCGCACGAGGATAGGGAGCAGCTGTATCTGTTCCCGCCCTCGTCTATGGCGGCGGCCGATCTTGCGGCAACCTGCGCGCTGGGCGCTATGGTGTTTTCCGAAAAGAACCCGCATTATTCCGAAAAGCTCAAAGCCGCGGCGGAGCTGTCGTGGAAGTGGCTGGAGGAAAATCCGGAGTTTATAGGCTTTAGCAATCCGGAGGGCTGCAACACCGGGAATTATTCCGAGCGCACCGACGTCGATAACCGTTTTTGGGCGGCGGCGCAGCTTTACGCTTTGACCGGAGAAGAAAAGTACCATACGGCGGTGGACGACGCCATGATAGGCTTTTCCATGTCCGATATCGGCTGGAGCTCGGTAGGAGGACTCGGCTCGCTCGCATTATTGACAAGCGAAAGAGAAATTTCCGACAGGTTAAGAGCGAGGATAAAAAGAGATTTCAATTCCAAGGCGGAGGAGCTTAAGGGCTTGTGCCTTACCAGCGGATACGGCGCGGCTATGGGAAGCTGGCACTATATCTGGGGCAGCAGCATGAATCTGTTAAAGCACGCGATGATATTCATTATAACCGATATAATAAACAAGAATCCCGCGTACAGCGACTGTATCGCGTCGCAGCTTGATTATCTGCTGGGCTGCAACGCCACCGGATTCAGCTTTATCAGCGGCTGCGGGGAATTTTCGATAAATTCTCCCCACCTGCGCCCCACGTTCGCCGACGGGATAGACGAGTGCATACCCGGCTACGTCAGCGGCGGACCGAACGCCAATCCGTCGGACTACGACGCGGCGAAGCTGATACCGCAGGGTACTCCGCCGATGAAATGCTTTGCCGACTGCGTAAGCTGCTATTCGCTCAACGAGGTAGCGATATACTGGAACTCTCCGGCGGTGTTTTTGCTTGCGTATATGGCGGACAGGTCGTAAAGTTGACATATTCGCCGCGGTATGGTAAAATCATATTATAGAAAATATCGATACAGGAGGTCAATATGGAAAGACGGGATAAGACAAACTATTACCTTGATATAGCGCAGACGGTCAGCGGGCGCGGGACCTGCCTTCGCCGCAATTTCGGCGCGATAATCGTAAAGAACGACCAGATAATCTCCACCGGATATAATGGCGCGCCGAGAGCGCTGAAAAACTGCTGCGACCTCGGCGTATGCACCCGTGAAAAGCTGAATATCCCAAAGGGTCAGCGGTATGAGCTTTGCCGTTCCGTCCATGCGGAGGCAAACTGCATAATCTCCGCCTCCCGCACCGATATGATAGGTTCAACTATCTATCTTGCCTGCCGCGACGCGGTGACCGGCAAGCTGTGCGGCGACGTCGAGCCTTGCTCGATGTGCAAGCGGCTTATCATCAACGCCGGTATCGAAAAGGTCGTTATCCGCACAAGCGAGGAGGATTTCCGCATTATCGAGGTAAACAGCTGGATAGAAAACGACGACAGTCTTACCGGCACCGACGGGTATAAATAATACATATTCAGGTAGATATAATGAGCGTAAAAAGATCTAACGTCAAAAGGGCGGCGGCAATATGCGCGTTTGCCGCAGGCTGCGTACTTACGGCGGCGGCGCTGGATACGCGGCTTACCGTGCAGAAATACACGGTCGCTTCTCCTAAGATAAAGAGCAATATAAATATCGCGTTTATTTCCGATCTGCACAATTCTCCGTTTGGGAAAGAGCAGCGCGAGCTTATCGACGCGGTGAAAAGCCTTAAACCGGATATAGTGATATTCGGCGGCGATCTTGCGGATAAAACGCAGGATATCCAGCCGGAAAATTCCTTTACATTAGTAAAAGAACTGGTGAAAAGCTATCCCTGTTATTACACGATAGGCAATCATGAAAGCAATCGCGGCGACAGCGCGCGTATCAAGCATACCATGAGCGAGTTTGGCGTTACCGTGCTGGAGGGGGATACCGCCGACATTGAGGTAAACGGCACCTCGCTGGAAATAGCGGGAATATACGACGCGCATACCGCGGATTATGACGAGCAGCGCGGCTTTGTCAATCAGCTTGCCGAGGTGACCGACGCCGACAGCGAAAACTACCGCATACTTATCGCGCATTTTCCCGAGCAGATAGAGGAATACCTAAGCGGCGGGTTTGATATGGTATTATCCGGACATGCGCACGGCGGACAATGGAGGATACCGGGACTTATAAACGGGGTGTTCGCTCCGGGGCAGGGACTTTTCCCAAAATATGCGGGCGGGCTTTATATGCACGGCGATACCGCGCATATCGTAAGCAGAGGCTTATGGAAGCCGTCGAGCCCTATCGCCGTTCCGAGAATTTTTATCCGTCCCGAGCTGGTCAAGATAGAATTGATACCGGGTCAAGCTTGAATATGATAAAATATCCCCGCTCAAAAGGTCGGGGATATTTCAGATCTTACTGTATTTTCCAGCTCTTTGAAGTTTTTTCTTAAATTTTTGTAAAATCACTTGACAAAACTGATTTGATATGTTAGAATATATAAGCCGCTGAATGTGACGGGACTGTTGCTGGTGTAGCTCAGTTGGTAGAGCAGCTGATTTGTAATCAGCAGGTCGGGGGTTCGAGTCCGTCCACCAGCTCCA
>CANRII010000068.1 GCA_947630685.1 uncultured Ruminiclostridium sp.
TTTTATTCTAACAGAAATCGATCACTTTTTCCTTGTCTTTTTTATCTTTTGGTCTCACATCTATTGTAACACTACACATAAAGAGCGGGACTGAAAATTTTATCCTTGACTTTTTTTCGGTTTTGTTATACAATATAAAGTGTATTGTTGTATTTACCGCCGTGATATCGGGCGGAACGGACGCGCGGGAGCAGCCCGCCGTCGTACATAGATCCGGGATTTATTTATTTAATAAACAAAATTTAATACGGACAACGCGGCAGCATTTTAAGCTATTTTTTGGGGAAATATCTGCTATTCGGTTCACTACTATTTACCAATCGGCGAAAGGTCTATCTCCGCAGGTTATGTCCTGCCGTGTCACGGCGGGTCTGCCTTGCATTTTGTTTTTCTGCGCGTTTTCCGTAAAGGAATGAAAGGTGAAAAGATGAGTATAGTCGATTCAAAGAATCTGCTTTCCGAGGCGGAAAAGCTGAACAAGGACATACCCGCGCACAAACCGCTGAGGGGCAGAAAAAAGAAAAGTCCGTTTGCAAAGGAATTTAAGTTAAGCGACAGCAGAAAGGGCAAAAGCACGGATGTAAAGAGCTTTGTGTTAAGCTCGTCGAAAAGTCCCGTTCTGCGCGACAGGAACGCCGTGCCTGCCGAGCAGAAAAAGCCTGTTCTTCATGACAGGAACGCTGCGCCTACCGAGCAGAAAAAGCCTGTTCTTCGCGACAGGAACGCTGCGCCCACAGAGCAGAAAAAGCCCGTCCTGCACGACAGGAACGCCGTGTCCGCAGAGGATAAAGCGCCGCAGAAAGCAAAGCCGCTTACCTCCGTAAACGACAAGCCCATGAGGGAAAATTCACTAGGCAGAGCGCTTGAAAAGGCGCACGAAAACAGCGTGAAAAATCCCGATACAGTTCAAAAGCCGGCTCAGGCTCAGGCAAAAAAGACTCCGGTAAGGATATTCGCATTGGGCGGTCTCGGCGAGATAGGAAAGAACCTGTACGTCTACGAATGTTCAAACGATATGTTTATAATAGACTGCGGTCTTGCTTTCCCGGACGAGGATATGCTCGGCGTGGATCTGGTGATACCGGATTTTACCTATCTTGAAAAGAACAAGGAGCATTTTCGCGGGATAATCCTCACCCACGGCCACGAGGATCATATAGGCGCGCTTCCCTACCTGCTCAAAAAAGTAAACGTTCCGGTCTACGGAACGCGGCTTACTCTCGGGCTGGTAGAGGGAAAGCTGAAAGAGCACGGTATTCTCGACCAATGCAGTCTTAATGTAGTTACGCCGAAGCAGCACGTTAAAATGGGCTGTATGTCGGTAGAATTTATACGGGTGAACCATTCTATACCGGACGCCTGCGCGCTGGCGGTGCATACTCCCGCCGGAATAATCGTGCATACCGGCGACTTCAAGGTGGATTATACCCCGATAGAGGGCGGTATAATCGACTTAGCGCGCTTCGGCGAGCTCGGCAATAAGGGAGTATTGGCGCTGCTTTCCGAAAGCACCAACGCTGAGCGCCCGGGCTACACCGCTACCGAGCGCAAGGTAGGCGAAAGCTTCCGCAGTTTATTTGCGGGAGCGGAGGGCAAGCGTATAATAGTCGCGACGTTTTCCAGCAATATCCACCGTGTACAGCAGATAATCAACTGTGCGGCGGTATGGGACAGAAAGGTAGCGGTATCCGGCCGCAGCATGCTCAACGTGCTTGCCACCGCGATAGAGCTTAATTATATCAAGGTGCCGGACGGCATGCTTGTAGATATCGAGGACGTGAACAATTACCCGCCGGAAAAGATGGTAATAATCACTACCGGCAGTCAGGGAGAACCTTTGTCGGCGTTGTCCAGAATGTCCTCCGGCGACCATAAGCAGGTATCCATCACGCCGAGAGATCTTATAATAATCTCCGCTACCCCGATACCCGGAAATGAAAAATTCGTCGGCAAGCTGGTAAACGAGCTGATGAAAGCGGGAGCGGAAGTGGTATACGAGGCGATGTACGAGGTGCATGTTTCCGGTCATGCCTGCCAGGACGAGCTGAAAATGATGCTGGCGCTGACTAAGCCGAAATTCTTTATTCCTATACACGGCGAATACAAGCACATGAAAAAGCACCAGGGACTGGCTATCAAAATGGGCATACCGGAGGAAAATATCTTCCTGCTGAATCTCGGACAGGTAGTAGAGACCGACGGCGTGGACATGAATATAACCACTCAGGTACAGGCAGGGCGCGTTTTAGTGGACGGTCTGGGAGTAGGTGACGTCGGCTCGGTAGTACTGCGCGACAGAAAACATCTTGCCGAGGACGGACTTATCGCGGTGGTAACCACCATAAACCGAGAGACCGGAGAGGTCATCGCGGGGCCGGATATAGTGTCAAGAGGCTTTGTATATGTAAAGGAATCCGAAGAGCTTATCGACGAGGCAAAGCAGCTTGTAAGCAAAACGCTTAAACAATGCTCCGAGAACAATATAAGAGAATGGGGCAATATAAAGTCGAGCGTAAGGGACGAGCTTGGCAATTATATCTACCAAAAGACAAAGAGAAGTCCTATGATACTTCCGGTAATAATGGAAGTTTAACGGCGTTAAAAACGACAAGGGAGGTGTTCGGGCATGAAGAATTTTTACCGTGACGGCGGACTTATAATATCCGTTGCCGCATTAGTCGCCGCGGCGGGCATGCTGGAGCTTTATGTATACAGTCAGAATACCCGGCTGTTCTGGATAACGCTGCCGTTCGTGGTGCTTATCGCGGGATTCGCCGTAGGAAAGCTGATACAGATAACCCGCCGTACAGTCCAGTATAACGCAAGGATAAACGCGGAGCTGGACAACAAGCAGCGAATGAGCATCTACACCTTTCCTATCGCGGCGGTCGTGACGGACAGCCTTGACCGGATAGTCTGGTGCAACGACATGTTCGAACAGGAATTTCCCGACGCGTGCGAATACGGCACACAGCTTTCCAAAATAACCGACGCTAAGCCGAAATCGTTTTTTGAGCGGGACGGCAAGGTGATAAGATATAACGACAAGGTGTTCCGCGTATTCGCGCGGGTACCCGACGACAAGGACGAAAACACCGAGCTTACTTTGCTGTTTTTCCGCAATATAACCGAATATACCGCGCTAAGGACGGAAAAAAGGCTTTCCCAGCCCGTAGTCATGCTGATAATGGTGGACGGCTACGAGGAATTGATAAGCGGCTCTCCCGAAAGCGAAAAGGCGCATGTTTCGGTACAGATAGACAAGCTGCTGGAGGATTTTATAGGGGAAACCAGCGGAATACTGCGCAAGATAGCCTCCGACCGCTTTGTCGCGGTGGTGGAGGAGCGGCATATCGCAAAGATGATAGAGGGCAAGCTCGCCATACTGGACAAGGCGCGTGAGATATTTGTAAACGACAGAGTGAACGTAACTCTTTCTATAGGCGTAGGGCGCACCGGCAAGACTCTTACCGAAAGCGAAAAGATAGCGCAGCAGGCGCTGGAAATGGCGCTCGGCCGCGGCGGCGACCAGGCGGCGATAAAGACCGAATCCGGCTTTGAATTTTACGGCGGCGTTTCCAAGGGCATAGAGCGTCAGGCAAAGGTGCGCACGCGTATAATCGCGCATTCTCTGCTGAATATGGCGGACGCTGCGGACAAGATATACATAATGGGGCATAAGTTCAGCGATCTGGACAGCGTGGGCTCCTGCGTGGGTCTTACCTGCGCTCTGAGAAATCTCGGTAAAAACGCGCATACCGTGTGCGACAGGGAAAGCTCTTTGGCAAAGGAGCTTATCGACCTGTTCCCCGCCGCGGGTGAAACGGACGACCCGATGATAATATCACCAGACGCGGCGATAGAAGGCATGACCGACGACACTCTGCTGATAATCACCGACACTCACAATCCGAAGATACTGGAGAACGCTCAGCTTTACGAGCAAGCGAAAAAAGTCGTGGTGATAGATCACCACAGGAGAATGGTCAACTGCATAGAAAACGCCGCGATATTCCATCACGAGCCGTATGCCTCCTCCGCGTCGGAGATGGTGACGGAGCTGCTGCAATACTTCGGCGAAGCGGGAAAGCTGAAAGCGTATCAGGCGGAATGCCTGCTTGCGGGAATAATGCTGGATACTAAAAATTTTGTCATGCGCACCGGAGTAAGAACATTTGAAGCGGCGGCGGTGCTGCGTAAAATGGGCGCGGATACCATCACCGTGAAAAAGCTGTTCTCAAACTCTATGGAGAGCTATAAGAAAAAGACGAAAATAGTAGCCGACGCGGAAATATACCGTCAATGTGCGATAGCGCCCTGCGACTTTTTCGCGGAGGATATGAGGATAATCGCACCGCAGGCGGCCGACGAGCTTTTGTCGATAAAAAACGTCGACGCGTCGTTCGTTTTATATCCGGCAAACGAAGAGGTATCAATAAGCGCGCGCAGCATGGGGCTGATAAACGTACAGCTTATTATGGAAGCGCTCGGCGGCGGCGGTCACCAGACCATGGCGGGAGTACAGCTTAAAAACTGCACCGTCGAACAGGCAAAGCAAGCGTTATGTCAAGCTATAGACAGCTATTTTGCAAGTAACGCAAAACCGGAAAACTGATAAAAAGAAAGGACAGAAGATGATGAAAGTCATACTTTTGCAGGACATTGCCGGTACAGGCAAAAAAGGCGAGATAAAGGAAGTAAAGGACAGCTACGCGAGAAACTGCCTTATAAAGAAAAAACTGGCGGTGGAGGCTACCAACGAGGCGCTCAATCATCTTGAGGGGCAAAAAGCGTCCGCGCAGCACAAGCTGGACGTTGAGGAAGCCAACGCAAAGAAAATAAAGGCGGCTCTTGACGGCAAGACGTTAAATATCACCGCTAAGGCGGGACAGGGCGGCAAGCTGTTCGGTTCTGTCACCGGCAAGGATATCAGCGCCGTTATCAAAGCCCAGCTCGGCTTTGACGTAGATAAAAGGAAGATAACCACTAAGACCGATATCAAAAATTACGGTACATACGAGGTCGAAGCGCGCCTGTTCACCGGCGTCACCGCAAAATTCACCGTGTCGGTATCGGAAAGCTGAGCGATAAAGTTACAGGAAAGCAGGTGTCGTAATGCCCGATATAAACTATACGGACGTAAATATGCCGCACAGCCTTGAGGCGGAACAGTCTGTACTCGGAGCGATACTGGTGGACGGCCGAAATAATATGCCGAAGGTGAGCGAAAAGCTGCACGTCGGGCATTTTTACGCAAAGCTGCACTCGGACATTTTTGCGGTGATGTCAAAAATGTTTGCCGCCGGAGAAACTATAGATATAGTCACCGTACTGGAAAACTGCCTTAAAGAAAACGTGTTTGAATCCTCGGAAGAGGGAAAAAGCTATCTTGTAAAGCTGATGGAGTCCGTTCCGAGCCTTTCCAGTCTGGACAGCTATATAAAAATAATCGAAGAAAAGAACACCCGCCGCAGACTTATCGAGGCGGCGAGGGATATACTTGCAAACGCGGGCGAGGGTCAGGAGGATACCGAAAGGCTGCTGCAAATAGCGGAACAGAATATCTACGACATACGCAGCGACAAATCCACCACCGGGCTTACCGGCATACGCGGGATAGTTGTAGAGGTGCTCAACGAGCTTTCAGACCTGTACACTAATCCCGGCAAGCTGAAAGAACGCGGAATGAAAAGCGGTTTTCCCTCCTTGGATAAACGCATAAACGGGCTTGGCAATTCCAACTGGATAGTAATCGCGGGACGTCCCGGAATGGGTAAGACCGCGTTTGCGATGAACATGGTGGCAAACGCCGCGCGCAGCACTCCTGAAAAGGCTATATGCGTATTCAATATGGAAATGCCGAAAGAGCAGCTTGTCAGCAGAATGATCTCCAGCGAGGGCATGATACCCAATACGCTTATGCAGACCGGAAGATTCTCACGCGAGCAATGGCGCAATCTTGCCGACGCCGCGCAGGTATTGTCGAGCATGAACATATATATAGACGATACCGCCGCGATAACGGCAGACGAGATAAAGGCAAAGCTGATGCGCGTTAAAAATCTCGGCATGGTGGTAGTGGATCACTTGCAGCTGCTTTCTTCTACAAGAAAGGATTTCAACCGGGTAAATCAGGTATCGGAAATGACCAGAGCACTCAAAATAATGGCGAAAGAGCTTAACGTGCCGGTGATAACCTTGTCGCAGTTTTCCCGTTCGGCGGAAAAAGGCAAGGAAAAAAGTCAGAAGCCGCTGCTTTCCGATTTAAGAGATTCCGGTACGATAGAGCAGGACGCGGACGTGGTATTATTCCTGTACCGCGAGAATTACTATGATAAATCGGAGGAAAACAAGCGCGCGTGTGAATGTATAATCGCAAAGAACCGTCACGGCGAGACCGGCAGCATACAGCTGGTATGGGACGGAGAATATACGCGCTTTACCGATGTGGAGTATATTCATGCTGATCCGAGAGGTTAAAGCGAACAGCGAGGTTTGCGGCGCGCTAAAAAAAGCGGACTGCGTCATAGCGGCGGTAAGCGGAGGAGCGGACAGCGCGGCGCTGCTTACCGTGCTGAATATCCTTAAAGAGGAATTCGGCTATACTTTAAGGGCGTGCCATGTAAATCATTGTCTACGCGGCGAGGAAAGTGACCGCGACGAACGCTATGTGCGTTTTCTCTGCCGCAGGCTGGAGATACCGCTGTACGTCCGCCGCGTAGATGTACGGCAGCTTGCACGGCGGCACGAAAGCATTGAGGAATGCGCCCGCAGGGTAAGATATGAATTTTTCGGCGAGCTTAACGCGCTGTACGGCGCAGTTACCGCCACCGCGCACACCGCCTCCGACAATGCGGAAACGGTGCTTATAAACATGCTGCGCGGTACGGCGCTTACCGGTATATGCGGGATACCGGCGGTAAGGGACGGCATGGTAAGACCGCTCATAAATTGCTCACGCGAGCAGACCGAGAGCTTTTGCAAAGAAACGCTGACCGACTTTGTCCATGACAGCACCAACGACAGCGACGACTATATAAGAAACCGCATACGCCATAGGATAATACCGGCGTTAAAGGATATAAACCCCTCGATAGAAAGCGCTTTCGCCCGTATGTGCGAGAGCGTTTCCTACGACGACAAATATCTTGAAAAACTCGCCGAGCAGGAAAAAGCGCGCTGCGCCGTCGACGGCGGCTACAGCGTAAAACTGCTCGCACAGCTCGACGAAAGCATATTAAGGCGCGTCACGGCGATGATATTCAGGGAAAACGATATAAAGGTAAACGCCCGCGCGCTGACGGAAGCGGTCAAAATAATACGCGACGGCAAGGGGCGTACCAATCCACAGCAGTACAAATTCGTAAAGATAAGACGAAAAAAATTGTTTGTGGAAACAAATTACGAAAAATTCCGCAGGACTTAAAGCAAATATGGCAGAATTTTCCGCCAAAACGCACCGTTATATGATAACGGTACGAAAATTTTGTCAAAAAGCGATAAAAAATCACTTTTTGCGCACTTTTGGAATTGCAATTTTTGTTTAATTGTGATATACTGAACAACAGCGGCTAAAAATCAGCGGATATTTGCCGATGTTTTAATATTTAATTAATAAATGCGAATTATTATTAATAGGATCGCAGCAAGGAGAAAACATGGATCCGGATATTGACAGGATAATTTTTACACAGCAGGAAATAGAACGGTGCACCGACCGCATCGCGCGGCAGATAAACGCGGATTACGCGAACGAATCGGTTATCGTGATATCGGTGCTGAAGGGCTCGGTATTGTTCTTCTCGGACATCGTGAAAAAGCTGACCGTCCCCTGCGAGATGGATTTTATAGCGATCTCCTCTTACGGAAATACCGCAAGCTCCGGAAAGCCGCAGCTGAAAAAGGATATCGACGCGGACATCTGCGGTAAGAACGTTATAATAATAGAAGATATCCTTGATACCGGAAAAACGCTTAAGAGCCTGTGCGACTTATTAAAGCGGCGTAATCCGAAAACTCTTAAGATATGCGTATTGCTTGATAAAAAGGTCAAAAAGGCCTGCGAGATAAGCGCCGATTATACCGGGTTTGAGGTAGAGGACGCCTTTGTGGTGGGATACGGTCTTGACTATGCGCAAAAGTACCGCAATCTGCCGTATATCGGGGCGCTTAAAGAAGAGATATGGAAAAAATAATAATCAAATAAACAACCTATGGCTGCTTAGGGCAGTAAGAAAGGGGTCATAATGCACAACAACAAATTCAAGGGCGCTTTTATTTATGTTGCGATAATTCTTTTGCTGGTAATAGGCATGGTAACCATGCTGCAAATGACCGGTCCGCGCACCGAACGTGTGAGATATTCCGAGGTCATATCGGAATTTGACAATTACAACGTAATGTCCTACACGCTGGATCTCGGTTCGGGCGATCTGACCTACGTATTAAAGAGCGACCCGCGGACGGTGCGCAAGTATACCGTTCCGTATGTGAGCCTGTTCTTACAGGATACGCTCGAATACAGGAAAAACTACAACGAGCAAAACGAAGAACCGCTGGTAGAGGACTACTATCCGGTATCCGATAACTCGTTTTTGCTGAGCTTCCTGCCATATCTGCTGATGGTGGCGCTGATGATAGGCTTTACCTTTGTGATAATGAGGCAGGCGGGCGGCGGAAAAATGGCGCAGTTTTCCAAAGCGAATACCAAAAATCAGCCCTCTAACGGTCCTAAGGTGACCTTTGCCGACGTGGCGGGCGCCGAAGAGGAAAAAGCGGAAATGGCGGAGATAGTGGACTTTATGCGCAATCCGCGTAAGTATCAGGAGCTTGGCGCAAAGATACCGCGCGGCGTGCTGCTGCTCGGCCCTCCCGGTACAGGTAAGACGCTTATGGCTAAGGCGGTAGCGGGCGAAGCTAACGTGCCGTTCTTCTCAATAAGCGGTTCAGACTTTGTGGAAATGTTCGTCGGCGTTGGTGCGTCGAGAGTAAGAGACCTGTTCGACCAGGCGAAAAAGCATACCCCGTCAGTCATATTCATAGACGAGATAGACGCGGTAGGCCGTCAGAGAGGCACCGGCCTCGGCGGCGGACACGACGAGCGCGAGCAGACGCTGAACCAGCTGTTAGTCGAGATGGACGGATTCTCCGAAAATCAGGACGTAATAGTTATAGCGGCTACCAACCGCCGCGATATACTCGATCCCGCTTTGTTAAGACCCGGACGTTTCGACCGTCAGATAGTGGTGAACTATCCCGATATAAAGGGTCGTGAGGAGATACTGAAGGTCCATACCAAGAATAAAAAGTTAGGTCCGGATATAAGCCTTGCTACAATAGCAAAGACCACCGCGGGCTTTACCGGTGCGGACCTTGCAAACCTTGTAAACGAGGCGGCTTTGCTTGCCGCAAGGTACAACAGAAAAGCTATAACGCAGCAGGATATAGAAGAAGCGACCATAAAGGTCATCGCGGGGCCGGAAAAGAAATCCAAGATAGTTTCCGACAGCGAGAAAAAGCTCACCGCGTTCCACGAGGCGGGGCACGCCGTCTGCACCTACCATTGCAAAACTCAGGATCCGGTGCATCAGGTATCCATTATCCCGCGCGGAATGGCGGGAGGATTCACCCTTTCCCTGCCGGAGCATGACCGCAGCTACCGCAGCAAAACTCAGATGGAAGAAGAGATCGTGGTACTGCTCGGAGGACGTGTGGCGGAAAAGCTGGTATTGGACGATATTTCCACCGGAGCCAGCAACGATATAGAGCGCGCTACCGATATAGCAAGGAGCATGGTAACACGCTACGGCTTCTCCGAAAAGCTCGGCCCGATAGTGTACGGGCATGATTCTACCGAGGTATTCCTCGGCAGAGATTACTCGCAGGGACGCAATTATTCCGAAAATATCGCGGCTGAGATAGACGGCGAGGTAAGGGAGATAATCGAAAGCGGCTATGAGACCGCAAAACAGATATTACAGGCCAACATGTCGCAGCTTAACGTCGTTGCGGAATATCTTATACGCCATGAAAAGATAGACGGCGAGGATTTCGCAAAGCTGATGCGCGGCGAGCTTAACGAGATAAACGACGATGAGCTTCGCGGCGACGCAGAACAGGTATTCTCCGACGACGAGGTAAAGGCGGCGGATCATATTCCGGAAGAAAAAGCCGATACTGATAACGATGCTAACGATAACGAAGAATAATAACCTATTTACAAAACCGACAAAATGTGCTATACTTATTGTATAGCGCATTTTTGTGAAAGGCAAAACATGAACGCTGTAAAATTTATCATAATCACCGGGCATTACGGCTGCGGAAAGACTAATGTCGCGGTAAATATCGCGCTGAAATTAGCAAGCGAGGGCGTTAAGGTCACGGTGGTGGATCTCGACGTGGTAAACCCCTACTTTCGCACGGCGGATTTCAAGGAGCTGTTAGAGTCGCTGGGCGCCGAGCTTATAGCGCCGATGTACGCTAATTCAAACCTGGACATTCCCGCGCTGGATTTCGACCTATTAAGTATGAAAGAGCGGGAAGGATATATAATAATCGACGTAGGCGGCGACGACGAGGGCGCTAAGGCGTTAGGGCGCTTTCTGCCTGTCCTTAAAGACGGCAATTCGGTAATGCTGTACGTCATAAACAAGTACCGATATCTCACCCGCACCCCGGGAGAGGCGCTCGAGCTTATGCGGGAGATAGAGGCGGCCTCAGGGCTGAAATGCACCGGGATAATAAATAATTCAAATCTCGGCAGCGAGACCGACAGGCAGACTGTGATAAATTCCCTGCCGTATGCCGATACGCTGTCGAAAATATCCGGCCTGCCGGTGACAGCAAACTGCTGCAAGGAAGAATATTCCGACGATATCCCGAACGCGTTTGCGGTAAATGTATATGTCAAAAAGCTGTGGGAAGAAGATATCCGATAAATTCCCAAGGCTCAAAATGTCGGGGCTTTATTCGCGCCGACAGATATAAAAAAGTGTAAAAGGAGCAAAGCAACGATGGCAAAGATGAAGGTAAACTTTGACCGCTGCAAGGGCTGTGGACTTTGTACTACCGCCTGTCCGAAAAAGATAGTGGAATTGCAGACGGAAAAGCTGAACAAAAAAGGCTATTATACTGCGGTCTGCATCGACGACGACGCTTGCATAGGCTGCGCGCTGTGTGCGATGATGTGTCCGGATTGCGCTATAGAAATAGGAGGCGATGACAATGGCTGAAAAGAGCTTGATGAAAGGCAACGAGGCATTGGCTGAGGCCGCGCTGAGAGCCGGCTGCAAATGCTTTTTCGGCTACCCGATAACCCCTCAGACGGAGATATCGGCGTATCTGTCAAAGCGTATGCCGAAAGTAGGCGGTACGTTTTTACAGGCTGAATCCGAGGTAGCGGCGATAAACATGGTATACGGCTGCGCAAGCTCCGGTATAAGATGTATGAC
>CANRII010000069.1 GCA_947630685.1 uncultured Ruminiclostridium sp.
AGTAATCGTCGCCGACAATGGTTTCAAGCTCGTCGGCTACCGCACGCAGGCTCTGCATTGCCGCAAAGACTTCGTCATGATAGCATCTCGACGCCTCGAATACGTCCTCTATGCCGTGCGCCTTTACGGTCACGCTCTCAAGCTCGCCTATCTTGGCGTTCAGGCTGGAGGCGAGAGAATCCACCTTATCGGCGATACCCTGTTCAACGGTATAGCCCAGCCCCGCGTTCTTCTTTGCGATAAGCGCCTCGCATATATCTTTTTCAAACTTGATAACGGCGGGAAGTATCTCTTTCTTCGCCATCTCTGCGGTAGTGAGCGCTTCTATGTTGATATTCTTGTTGTAGTTATCCAAAAGTATCTCGGTCCTGGAATGTACTTCCACCTCGGTGAATATCTTATGCTTGGTGAACAGCTTTACGTTCTTTTCATCGCAGAAATGCGGGAGCGCGTCGGCGGAGGATTTAAGCTCCGGCAGACCACGTACCTCGGTAGCTTCCTTTACCCACGAAGCGTCATAGCCGTTGCCGTTGAAGATTATTCTCTTATGCTCCTTAACGGTCTCTACCAACAGCTCATGCAGCGCAGACTGGAAATCCTCCGCGCCCTCCAGCTTGTCGGCAAATTCCTCAAGTACGTCCGCAACTATAGTGTTGAGCACGATATTCGGGCCGGAAATGTTAAGCGAAGAGCCAAGGCTTCTGAACTCGAACTTGTTTCCGGTGAAAGCGAACGGCGAGGTCCTGTTTCTGTCGGTGGTATCCTTGGTGAACTTGGGCAGAACGGAAATGCCTATATCGAATTTGGTGCGCTTGCTCTCTACGGTAGTGCCGGCTACCAGCGCCTCGATGACCTCTGTCAGCTCTTCGCCGAGGAACATCGAAATTACCGCCGGAGGAGCTTCGTTAGCGCCGAGTCTGTGGTCGTTGCCCGCAGTAGCGACCGAAAGACGCAGCAGGTCGGCGTGCTCGTCTACCGCCTTTATTATAGCCACTAAGAAGGTCAGGAACTGTGCGTTTTCCATCGGGGATTTGCCGGGGTTCAGCAAGTTCTGTCCGTCGTCGGTGGAGATAGCCCAGTTGTCATGCTTGCCGGAGCCGTTTATTCCCGCAAAGGGTTTTTCATGCAGCAGGCAGACAAGACCGTGCTCCAATGCCACTTTCTTCATCATTTCCATAGTGAGCTGGTTATGGTCGGCGGCAAGGTTTGCGGACTCGAAGATCGGCGCGCATTCATGCTGTGCGGGAGCGACCTCGTTGTGCTTGGTCTTGGAGGGTACGCCCAGCGCCCACAGACGCTTGTCAAGGTCCTTCATATAATCGCTTACTCTTTGCTTTATCGCGCCGAAGTAATGGTCCTCAAGCTCCTGTCCCTTTGCCGGAGGAGCGCCGAACAGCGTTCTGCCGGTAAAGATAAGGTCTTTTCTCTTGTCGTAATATTTCTTGTCGATAAGGAAGTATTCCTGCTCTGCGCCGACGGTAGCGACTACCTTCTTAGCGGTTTCGTTGCCGAACAGACGGAGTATCCTAAGCGCCTGCTTAGATACCGCGTCCATAGAACGCAGCAGCGGGGTCTTTTTATCCAGCGCCTCTCCGGAGTAGGAGAAGAACGCGGTGGGTATATACAGCGTATTATCCTTGATGAACGCGTAAGAGGTCGGATCCCATGCGGTGTAGCCTCTTGCCTCGAACGTCGCGCGGATACCGCCAGACGGGAACGAGGACGCGTCCGGCTCGCCCTTGATAAGCTCCTTGCCGGAGAACTCCATGATCACCGTACCGTCGCCTACCGGTGAAATAAAGCTGTCGTGCTTTTCAGCGGTGATACCGGTCATCGGCTGGAACCAATGGGTATAGTGGGTAGCACCCTTTTCCACCGCCCAGTCTTTCATAGCGCTTGCTACCACCTCGGCGACCGGAAGAGTAAGCTCCGCCTTGCCGTCGATAGCTTTCATCAGCTCTTTGAAGGTAGCCTTGGGGAGCTTAGCCTTCATCACGTCTTCATTAAATACGTCAGAACCGAATACCTCGGTAACATCGTAAATTTCTGCCATTTTTCCTTTTCCTCCTAATGAGTAGATTTTCCGTAAAAAAGAAAAGGACGCTCTGATACCCTCAGAACGTCCTTGTTCCTTTTCATTACATTAATTATTCTACACCAACCGAGCTTGTTTGTCAATATGTGAAATTGCACAAATTTTGCAAGTTGAAAAATTGCATATTGCAAAAAACGCCGATATTTTTGCAATATCGGCGTAATTTATGAAATTTTCGGTCAAGCTACTTGCCGGAACTGTTAAAATTCTATCTTTCCGTAAAGGGTAGCGTTCTTCTCGGTCTCGACGGTCTCTTTTGAGTATTCGGTGGGCTGCTCGTCGGTCTGAGCGCTGCGCTTATATTCTCTCTCAAACGAAGTGGAGAAACCGCTGCTCTGCTTATAAGAACGGTTGGGCGCGCCTCTCCTGCCGCCGTTTCCTCTGCGCTCTGCGCGCTTGCTGTCGGCGTGGCGCTGCGAGCAGGAAATAACTACCTTTCTGTAAGGCTCTTCACCGATGGAATTTGAATAAATGCCCTCTATATCCGCAACGGTGCTGTGGATAATGCGGCGCTCGTACGGATTCATCGGCTCTAAGGTTATGCGTCTGCCCTGACGCAATACCTTATTTGCGGTGCGCTGAGCCAAAGCCTTCAACGTTTCCTCGCGCTTATCGCGGTAGCCGTTGCAGTCTACGGTCATACGGCAGTAAGGCTCGTCGTGGCGGTTGCTTGCCAGTATCGCAAGGTACTGGAGCGCGTCCAGCGTTTCACCGCGTCTGCCTATCACCGCGCCGAGATTCTCGCCGGTTATGTCCAGTACGATTATATCTTCCTTTTCGATTATGTTAACCTTGAAATTCTCTATACCGAGCGCGGTAAGTACCTTTTCAAGATATGCGGCCGCAGCTGCGGCTTTCTTACGATTCTCTTCGGTTATGACAGGAGCGGGTTTTTCCTCCGCGCTGTCATTAGCTTCGGGCTGTTCGACAGGCGCTTTTGTTTCGGGTGCGGGCTCTTCCTCTTTAACATCCGAAACCTCTTCGACTGATCCGGCCGTTTTTTCGGAATTATAGACCGCCTTTATTTTATAGTCGCCTTTTTTACCGAACAGCTTTTTTACAGGCTGTTCCACAATTTCGATCGCGACATCCTCTTTAGCGATACCCAGCGAGGCAAGCTCCGAATAAGCCTGCTCCTCCAGTTCTTCCAGCGATTTGCCGGTATAGATCTTCTCCATCTTTCTTTGATCCTTTCAAATTAGTTATTCGTCATCGCTGTCGTCGTATTCTTCACCGTATTTTTCAGCGTCGGCTTTTCTTGCCGCAGCGAGCTTTCTGCGATTTATTTCTTTCTGGGACAGCGTTTCTTCCTTGGTTATCTTCTTTTCTTCGCCGGTCTCGGCGTCCGTCACAACGGCGGTAGTAGTTACCTTGTTGCTCTTAGCGTGCTTTGCCTTGAATTCTATCTCCGCTTTCTCGCGTATCTTCTGCGGGCTGTAGAATATCTGGAGCAGTATCGTCTGCGCTATGCTGAACACATAGTTTACCGTCCAGTAGAAACCTACGCCTGCCGGAACGCTGAACGCTATCCACAGCGAGAACAAAGGCATGATGTAAAGAAATATCTTCATGCCGTTCATGCCGGGAACGTCTGCGGTCTCGGGGTTATTTTTCTTATTGAGATACTGCGAAAGTATAATAGAAGCCAGCGAGAACAGGAACGACAGCACCGGTATCAGCAGCATCGGCTCGAACACTAAGAATTTCGGCGTATCTCCGAAATCCAGTCCGAAGAACATCATGTTTTCGGAAAGGTTCGTCAGCTGCTCCTTTATAGGCTCGGAAATGCGGTTGCTTGCCTCGAACGTTTCGGGGTACTTATTGTACATCTGCAACGCGAGCAGTTCCTTTTGCAGACCGTTATAACGCGTTCTTGCCATCGTTATCTTCTGCTTGGTCTCGTTGGTAAGGCGCGAGTTTGAACCGAGCAGATCGTTTGCCACCGCTTCCTGGATAACAAACAGTCCGCCGTATTTTTCAATTTCGTCTATAGATATTGCGGCAGGGTCTTTCTCGTTGAATTTTCCGGTGAAATTCTCATCAGCCGCAAACTCATGTACGAGCTGAGGGTTATCTCCGGTAATAAACGCGGCGTCGGTGTTGCCGTCGGCGTATTCCTTTATCACCGCGAAGTCCTGCGCGTTGTATTCGTTCAGCAGGATAGAGGTTATCTCGGTCTCCTCGGCAACGGTAACGACGCTGGCGATATCCGTCGCGTTGATATGCTCCATGTGAGTCATGGGCTTGTAAACAACGTCTATCATACCGAAGAGTATCAGCATGGTGAGCAGCATAGGACCGCAGCCGCCCGCGGGGTTATAGCCCTGCTGCTGGAGCTTTTGCAGCTCCTCGTTCATTTTTTCGCGGTTATTGCGGTACTTCTGCTGTATCTCCCTTACCTTGGGAGCGAACAGCTGCGACACCGCCATGTTCTTCTGCTGCTTTAAGGTCAGCGGCAGTATCGCCAGCTTAACGATTATCGTAAATATAACTATCGCCCAGCCGAAATTCTGCAAAAGCAGATAAATAGGCCACATGATGTAGCCCATGGGCGTTCCTATCAGAGAATATATGAAATCAAGAATGACAAATCACCTTCCGTTTACTTATGTGAACAACTTTGCTTTTGGTTCTTTCTGAAAAAATAATACTCGTCCGGCACATAATCATATCCCCCGTCGGAAAACGGGTTGCAGCGGATTATCCTTTTCAACGCCAAATAGCCGCCCTTTACCGCACCGAACCTCTGAATAGCGATCAGCGCATATTCAGAACAGCTTGGTGTAAACCGGCAACAGCGCGGCAGCCACCTCGAAAAAGTAAGCCTGTATATTTTCACAAAAAACAGCAATATATACTTCATTTGTTCAGCTATCTGAGCGTTGCGCCAATTTACCGGGAATGTTTTTGCGCATCAGCTTAAGAATACCGGTGGACTTCATATGCACCGCAACGCTGCGCGCCACAAAAATAAAATCGTACCTTTTTTCGGTGCTCGAAGCCAGCTCCGGCTCGATAAGACGGAACGCCTCGCGTATCACGCGCCTTGCACGGTTGCGCTGCACCGCGCCGCCTATCTTTTTGCCGGCGACTATCCCTAACCGGTTATTGCGCCGTTTGTTTTCCCGAAAATAGCAGATAAACGCCTTTGTGACCGTGCAGCTCCCGTTTTTGAAAAGCCAACGGAACTCACGGTCCTTTTTTATGCACACATATTTTTTTGAAAACTGCCTCACGGCAAATTCACCAAAGGCTTAATAGCTCAGACGTTTTCTGCCCTTTGCGCGGCGTCTTGCCAGCACTTTGCGGCCGTTTCTGGTAGCCATTCTCTTCATAAATCCGTGTTCCTTCTGTCTTTGAAGCTTCTTAGGCTGATATGTTCTTTTCATAACCGTTCGTTTCCTTTCTTATTACGCGTCTTTCCGGTCTAATACCGGCTCTGTCCGGCTCATTCCGGACGTTTTGGCTTGTTGATAGATACTTTCGTCGGCTTTACGCCGCATTTTAATATTATATAATAATTTTCCTCTGATGTCAAGAAGAAATTTATCATATTTCCGTAAAATTTTTCCGCCGCTTTTAATCTACGAAGTAGCTTGCCTCCATATCGGCGGTGCTGAGCGCGAATGCCAGCGGGAACATCTCGAACGTCTTTGACACGCTGTTTTTCTCTTCCGTGCCGGAAAATCCCATATGATAGCGTATTGCGAACGCTTCTTCCCGCGTAAGCCGCATGAATCCCGTTATCATATAAACGGATTTTTCGCCGTGCCCGTAAGGAAGATTATCCTCGAAGAAATATGTAGGCACCTGCTCCCATACGCCCATATCGTTTTTTACGTTGCGGGTGCCGCGCTTATATACGTCCGTCTTGCAGATATCGTGGAACAGTCCCGCTATCGCCACCGTTTCCGCGCTGAAATCCATCTTGTACAATTCCTTTGTACGCGGTCTTGTAAGGTAATCCTTTAAGCAGTCGTATACATTGAGCGAATGCTGCGCAAGTCCTCCGTCATACGAGCCGTGAAAGCGGGTGCTTGCGGGAGCGGTGAAAAAATCGCTCTTTTCGGTGAGATAATCCATCAGCTTATCTATCCCCGCGCGGCTTATCTCGCTTTTCACTATACTGATAAAGCGCTGCTTGTTGTCGGCGATCTCGCGTTCGGTAAGGCTCATTTTATTCCCCTATCGCAATACTTTCCGGGAAGATATTGCTCCTCTCGTCATTTGAAAGGTAGGTAGTGCTGACGTAGCCCTGTACTATCGCTCCGTCGGATATCGCTATAGAGCTTGCCTTTATATCGCCGAATACCACCGAATCCTTGTCCAGCTGGACCTTACCGGAAACGTTGAGGTTGCCCTTTATCTTTCCGTTAAGGCTGGCGATCTGAGAGGACAGATCTCCGATGAGCATGGAATCGCTTGCCATCAGCACCTGACCTTTAAGGTTTATATTGCCCTGGATAGAGGAAGAATTGAGCTTTGCGTTGTCGCAGGTGATGTTGCCCACTATCTTGCCGTTTATGCTGACGTTCTTGGTGGTCTCGACGTTGCCCTTTATATTGCCGTCTATCTGCATATTTGCAAACGAACGGATATTTCCGTCTATCAGAGTGTTCTTGGAAATGACCGTAGTTTCCGGCATAGAGCGCGCCGGCGTTCCTACCGCCTGCCTTGCCGCAGCCTGACGAGCCGCCTCCTGTGCGGCAGCCTGTCTTGCAGCCTCCTGTGCCGCTGCCTGACGTGCCGCCTCCTGCGCGGCAGCCTGACGTGCAGCCTCCTGAGCCGCTGCCTGTCTTGCGGCCGCCTGACGTGCAGCTTCCTGCGCCGCCGCCTGTTTTGCGGCTTCCTGCGCGGCAGCCTGTTTTGCAGCTTCCTGTGCGGCGGCCTGTTTTGCTAAGTCCTGAGCCGCGGAGTCGGTCTGCGGCTTAACGGGAGTAGACGGCATAGACTCTTCCGTTTCTTTCATATAATCGGTAACGTCCTTTTCCTGTTGGCCGCCCTCTGGTGTTGAAGAAGCCTGCGGATTTATAAAATCCTTCATAGCCTGTGAAAAGTTTTCCTTGATTCCCATACGGCAATATCCTTCCTGCTTTACGCTTAAAACTGCACCGGCTCGGTCTTTTCCGACAGAGCGGCGAATGAATATCCTTTATTTCTGAGCGAGGAGATTATATCCTCGATAACGAGCACCGTGTTCATTCTTGCACCGGTATCATGGAACAGTATCACCGGAGTTAAAAGCTCGGACGCGTCCGCGGTGACGTTGTCGTACAGCTCCTGCCAGCCGTAGCCCTGCCAGTCGTTGCTGTCGACGTTCCAGTCAAAATATGTAAAGCCGCGTCTTTCCATCTCGGCGATTATCTCGTCGCGCACCTCGCCGTTATAGTCGTTTATGCTTCCTCCCGCAAAGCGGAACAGCTTGGGCTTTTCTCCGGTGGCGGCGCAGACTATCTCATACGCCTTGTTGAAATCCTCTAAAAACGCGTCGGCGCTCGCGTATATCGTTTCATACTCGTGAGTGTAGGAATGTATGCCTATCGTATGCCCCGCGTCGCTTATCTTTTTAAGCAGCCGCGCACATTCCTCGCTCTCGTTCGGCACTACAAAAAACGTCGCCTTAACGTCTTTCTTATCCAGATAATACAGTATCTCTTCGGTAAGCGACGACGGACCGTCGTCAAAAGTAAGATACACCGTATTGTCGTCGTTTATGTATTCTCCGGTATATTTATCGACGTACATATCGGTGTACAGCGACGAATAGGGACTTTCGGCATCCGGTTCTTCATCAGACGTATCCGTATCGGCTGCGGAGCTTTCCTCCGTTTCAGCTGATGATACGGCGCTTTCCTCCGGCTGCGTCTGAGGCTCGGAGGACTCCGGCTCGGCGGTGGTATCACCGCCCGATTGAAAAACCTCCGTACCGCTTTCGTTATCCGGCTGCGACGCTGTGCTTTCCGAAGCTTCATCCGGCTGCGACGCCGGGTCTTCCTCGTTCCCCGACGACTGTGTATATTCCGACAGCGACGCCTGAAGCCGCTCTATCTCCGCCTGTTTGGACAGATTGTCGCTGAACAGGACTATGCTTATAATTATCGGTATCACGATAAGCAGAGCGGTAACTATCAAAATCAGATGTCTGAAAAATCTGACACTGCCAAAATACAAAAACACCGCCCCCGTTCCATATTTGAGTTAATCATACTATATTCGGCGCATTTTGTCAAGTAATGAATGAAAAATATTGTGAAATTTAATTAAAAAAACGTGAGTTCGGACTTGTTTTTAGTGCTCTTAGAAAAATGTTTTTGTGAATTTTTTACGAATTTACTATTAATTTTTGTAATATTTACATAAATTGATTTTTACCCGTTGTAAAAAAAGTGTGAATGTATTATAATTATTAATAGAACACCGGCGAGTTTTCATATCTGGACAAAGCCGGCGGCTTTTTAGGTTTTTACAATACTGAAAGGAGATATGCTTTCCGATGGGAAGCATGACCGAACCAATGAAAACCGAAGAAATCAAATGGATACTGTACCATGGCAGAAATACCGATCCCGTCAGCCGTTCCTGTAATGACAGACTGCGCCGGTTCGGTTTTTGTTTTGTCCTGGACGAATACGGCTCGGATATCTCCCGAACCGTTCAGCTTGCCATACTGGATACTATGCTCCAAAAAGAGCTGCCCAACATACTCATGATATGTCCGCAGAACCTGATGTTCAACCGATACGGCGAAATGATAACCAGCTGCGGAGCGGATTTCAAGCTGCTGACCTCGTCGGAGGGTACGATAGAGTATTTTGCCGAAGGCTCCTCTAACATGTACATAGCGTCGGAAAAGGCGCTTACCGGAGGGAGCGAGGTGCTTAAGCTCGCGTGCGGAAAGCTGGTATGGGATCTTGTGATAATCGACGCCACCCTTTCGGTAAACGGAATAGACGAAAAGCTGTACACCCGCAGCCTCAGGATAAAGACGAATAAGCTGCTGATATTCGCCCCATTCCCCGCGGGAAGAAACGGGGACGGCGGAGCGCTAAACCGCACCGCCGCCGCTATGCTGAACGACGAGAACATTGCCAATCTGGCGTTAAACACAAAGATAGACAAGGACTGCATAGCTTTTGAGCATGACGCGCCGGTAACAAGAAATTTCGAGCCGGAGGTATACCGCGGCGATACGGCGCGCCCGGTCAAGGTGCTCCACTACGCTTTTGACAAGAGCTACCTTAACGGCTTGCGCAGGCAGACCGACCTTAGAACAGGGCGGCCTTTATACCCTTACGGCGGAAATATTTTTGAAGAATACGCCACCGAGATAACCCGTTTGTATGTCAAGCCCGTTTACACCATGAGAGACGTAAACGAGCTTAGAGCCACCGATAAAAAGCTGGATCGCTTTCTGGAAAGTCTGGACGACATTATACGAGGTTCGGACGGGCGCGCGATAGTCTACTGTGTTACACAGGCAACCGCAAACTATCTGTCAAAGGTGGTATATGCGCTTTATCCCAAGAGCACCGGAATTTTAAGGGTAGAGCGCGGCGGGATATTCAACACCGAAAATATCAGCGCAAGCTTTGAGCGGCGCAGTAAAACCTATAAAGACAGAATATTCATAACGGTGGACGACGCAGGACATTCCGCGTCCTCCTCCGCCGGATATACTCATATTTTCAATTACGAGCTGCCGGACGACCCGATGATGCTGGAGGTCCGCGCTTCACGTCACGCGCGCAGCGGAGGAAAGGAATTTATCCTCTTTGCGGACGATAACGGCATGTTTGACTCGCGCATGCTGTCAAAAGTCATATTCGGCAGGATATACTACAGTCTTATCCCCGGCGTACCGGGAAGGAACGTACTGTTCGACATACCGCAGGCGGCGGAATACACGGCGGGCTGCATATACGAGCTGATGAGCATAGTCGCCTTTGCCGACCGCTTCACCGGAAACGACGTTATCCTTAAATTCAAGGGCGATTTTAACGTGCCGGATACGCTCGTGCCGAACAGCGCTCCAAAGGTGCTGGAGTTCGTCAAGCTGAAATTAGCGCGGCTGCTGAGAGCTTTGAGCATAGACAACGCTATGAGCGAATGCGGCCGCGACCTTAATAAGCTGACGGAAAAGCTCAGGCCGGTATTTGAAAGGCTTAAAAATTCTTTGCTGTATATCGACGAAGATCACAGGATACAGGCTGTGGATAAAGGCTTCCTTGCCGGGTGCTTCGATCCCGAAAAAGGGCGGGAATATATAACGAGCCTTGCGGGAAGCGAGGCGGACGTCGGACTGAAAGCCGCGAGAAGAACGCTTACCGATTATAACGGAGAGGAAAGGGACGCACAATTGCGCGACTGCGTAAATCAGCTGCCGGACGTGCTTAAAATGCCGGTGCTGCTCAACGCATGGAAATACCTTTCCGATGAATATATCATACAGGACAGCTTTAAGGAATTTATGAAAAAGTTTAACGAAGGGGTGATGTGATATGCCGATAGGACAAAGCAGCGAAATAACCGCGCTGATAGGCGATTTTTTCCATGCCCACGCCAAAAACAACCGTGAGCTTATCGACCAGTCGATAGCCGAAATGCAGCGTATGCTGTATCACGAACAGGCTAGCAGCGCCCCGTTCAAGGATTATTTCAACAGCGTATATTCCGACCGCAACCCCTACAACACTTATCTTTCTGTAAGCGATTACCCGAAAGAATCCATACTGCGCGAGCTGCTGCAAAACGCGTTCGGCTGCTATTATTCCGAAAGCGATATGAAAGTCGCCGTGGATTTTGAATCGGCGGACGTTATCCGAATTTCCTACAACGAGGACGGCTTTACGCTCGAGCAGCTGCTTTACTACCTCAGCATCGGAAGAAGCGACGGTGACACGGCGAGAGAGGGACGCTTCGGCGTCGGCGCTAAGAGCGTATTCATGAATGTAAAGTGGTTCGAGCTGCGCTCCGGCAACTTCAGCTTCCGAATGACAAACGAGGACGGCGTGCTGCTGCTCAAAGAGCTCAATTTATCCGAGCCGCAGCATCAGGGAACGGAGCTGAGGTTTTGCACCTCGGCGGAGGAAGTAGCCGCGATAAAGGAAAATCTGCTGACTCTGACCGATAAAAAGGGCAAATATATCAACCTTGTGGAGCTTTGCTTTGCGTTTATCCGTAAAAAAACGCTGGGACGGTACGACACCGCGGAGGATACCTCCCGCAGGATAACTCTTGCCGCTGTTGAAAACGGTGAGCCGCTGG
>CANRII010000070.1 GCA_947630685.1 uncultured Ruminiclostridium sp.
CAATCCGGCAAACTCGTACCGATACAGCTCCAGTCCAAACAGAGCGCCTATTCCTACGTCGTCGATGCCGCCCTCCATGGCTCTGTCCATAGCCTCGGTATGGTAAGCGTAATTGTGCTTGGGTCCGGTGGGATGCAACCGCTCGTAGCTCTCCTTGTGGTAGGTTTCCTGGAACAGGATATAAGTGCCTATACCCGCTTCTTTCAGCTTGCGGTAGTTTTCCACGGTGGTAGCGGCGATGTTTACGTTTACCCTGCGGATAGCGCCGTTTTTATGCTTGATGGAATAGATAGTGTTTATGCTTTCAAGGATATACTCGATTGGGTTATTTACCGGGTCTTCGCCCGCTTCGATAGCGAGCCGTTTATGTCCCATATCCTGTAAAGCTATTACCTCCTGCCGTATCTCGTCCTGAGTCAGCTTTTTACGGCAGATATGCTTGTTCTTCGCGTGATACGGGCAGTAAAGACAGCCGTTGACGCAGTAATTTGAAAGATACAGCGGCGCGAACATAACTATACGGTTGCCGTAAAAATCCTTTTTTATCTGCTCGGCAAGCGCGTATATCTCCTCGTTCTTTTCGGGGATATCGCAGTCTAACAATACCAGCGCTTCGCGGTGGGGCAAGCCCTTTCTGAGCTTTGCCTTTTCGATTATCTCGCTTATCAGCGCCTCGTTATGCTTGTTCGCCTCAGCGTAAGCAAGCGTTTCCATTATTTCTTCATGGTTGATAAATTCCTCCGCCTTGAGCGAGGAGGGGTCGTATTTATACATGTTCCTTTTCCTTTCTTTTTAATCGTTATTTCCCGGCAGCTTCTGATATATGGTCTTCGCCGTGACGCCTTTAAGCGCGCCGAGCCTGCCGGACAGCGTGCTTATCACGTCCTGCGGCGCGTCTATCGCAACGCTTATTATCGAAACTCCCGCCTTTTCGTAGGGTATACCCATGCGTCCTATGATATACTCGGCGCTGCCGTGCAGCAGCTCATTGAGCTTAGAAACGCTTTCCTTATCGGATACTACTATACCGATAAGCGCTACTCTCGTAACGGCATCTGTCATTTTAATGACCATGCTTGCAAAGCAAGCACTCCTCCTTTCAGATTTTTGCAAAGCGCAAAACGTAACGCGCGCTTTTATAAAACAATAAACGGCTGCACCGAAAGGCACAGCCGTACTATACAAGTATGCTTTATCAGGCCTTTCTTCTCAGTAAGCTTTGAAGTCAGTGCAGTATCCGCGAAAGTTCGGCGAAAGTACACTCGCGCCTCACCTTTATCCGCATATTAGATTTTATCATAAAAATTTCGCGTTGTCAAGCGTTTTCACACAGTATTTCACCGATAGAAAATATAATACGTTTTTATTGACAAAACGCTGTCAGAGGTGTATAATAAAAGAGTATGCAAAAAGGAAACTTTTCCTAGAAAGGAAAGACAAATTAAATGAACATTTTATCTAAAATATTCGGTAATTATTCCGAGAAAGAAATAAAGAGGATAATACCTTTGAAAGACCAGGTGCTGTCTTTGGAGGATCGTTATTCCTCCATGACCGACAGCGAATTGAAAGGTCAGACCGCCGTGTTTAAGGACAGGCTTGCAAACGGAGAAACGCTGGACGATATTCTTCCGGAGGCATTCGCCGTCTGCCGCGAGGCTATGTGGAGAGTGCTGGGCAAAAAGCCTTATCCCGTGCAGATACTCGGCGGAATAATACTGTTCCAGGGTCGTATAGCCGAGATGAGGACCGGTGAAGGTAAAACCTTCGTCGCGGCGCTCCCCTCTTATCTGGTAGCGCTTGGCGGAAAAGGCGTCCATATCGTCACGGTAAACGACTATCTGGCTAAATACGGCGGAGAGATGATAGGCCGCGTGCATAGATTTTTAGGGCTGACGGTAGGTCTTATCCTGCATGATATGACCAACGACCAGCGGCGCAAATCCTACAACTGCGATATAACCTACGGCACGAACAACGAGTTCGGCTTTGACTATCTGCGTGACAACATGTGCATACGCAAGGCCGACAAGGTCCAGCGCGGGCATAATTTCGCGATAGTCGACGAGGTGGACTCTATACTTATCGACGAGGCGAGAACGCCGCTTATCATTTCCGGCCCCGGCGATAAATCCACCGACCTTTACTCAAAAGCCGACAAGCTGGCGAGAAGTCTGCGTCCGTATAAAGTGGTAGAGCTTGACAGCAAGGAAGATCAGGACGTAATAGACGGCGACTATATCATAGACGAAAAAGCGAAGAACGCTACTCTTACCCAGCGCGGCGTTAAGAAAGCGGAGGCATATTTCGGCGTTGAAAACCTGATGGATGCGGAAAACATGACTTTACTGCACCATGTAAATCAGGCGATAAAGGCGCAGGGCGTAATGAAGCGCGACGTTGACTATGTGGTAAAGGACGGCGAAATAATCATCGTCGATGAATTTACCGGACGACTGATGTTCGGCCGCCGCTTTAACGAGGGACTTCATCAGGCGATAGAGGCAAAGGAAGGCGTAAAGGTAAAAAACGAGAGCAAAACGCTCGCAACAATAACCTTCCAAAACTTCTTCAGGCTGTATGACAAGCTGTCCGGTATGACCGGTACGGCTATGACCGAAGAAAACGAGTTCAGGGAGATATACTCTCTGGACGTTATCGAGATACCCACCAACAAGCCGGTCATAAGGCAGGATCACCAGGATCAGGTATACAAGAACACCAAGGGCAAATTCGACGCCGTTATAAGGCAGATAGAGGAATGTCACGCAAAGGGTCAGCCGGTGCTGGTCGGCACGATAACCATTGAAAAATCCGAGCTGCTGTCCTCGATGCTCAAGAAAAAAGGTATCAAGCATGAAGTGCTGAACGCGAAGAATCACGAGCGCGAGGCTGAAATAGTAGCGCAGGCAGGCAAAAAAGGCGCTGTCACCATCGCTACTAACATGGCGGGTCGTGGTACCGATATCATGCTCGGAGGAAACGCGGAATTTTTAGCCAAAGGAAAGATGAGAAAAGAGGGCTTTGAGGAGGATCTTATAAACGAAGCCACCGGCTTTGCGGAGACCACCGACGAGGCTATCCTTAACGCAAGAGAGACATTCAAGAAATATAACGAGGAATTCAAGGAGCAGATAGCCAAGGAGGCCGAAGAGGTCCGCAATGTGGGCGGTCTGTTTATCCTCGGCACGGAGCGTCACGAATCCAGACGTATAGATAACCAGCTAAGAGGTCGTGCGGGACGTCAGGGCGACCCCGGCGAAAGCCGCTTCTTTATCTCGCTGGAGGACGATCTTATGCGTATGTTCGGCGGCGAGAGAGTGCAGGCAGTTATGCAGACGCTCGGCATCGACGAGGATATCCCGATAGAAAACAAATTCCTTACAAACACGATAGAATCCTCCCAGAAAAAGGTCGAGGGCAGGAACTTCTCTATTCGTAAAAACGTGTTGGATTACGACGACGTTATGTCGCAGCAGCGTATGACTATTTACACTCAGCGCTCCAAGGTGCTGGACGGCGAGGACGTAAGCGAATATATCCATAACATGATAAACGAAACAATAGAAGAGAACGTAAACACCTACTGCTCCGGCGACTATCCGGAAAACTGGAATTTTATCGGTTTGAGAGAGCATTTCATGGGTATGCTCACCAAAGAGGACGATTTTGACTACACGGTAGACGATCTGAACAATATCGACAAAAAGGATATAGTCGATATGCTCAAAGAGCGCGCCGATACTCTGTACAAGCAGCGTGAGGAAGAATTCGGTCCGGAGATCATGAGAGAATTAGAGCGCGTGTGCATGCTTAAGGTGGTAGACACCAAGTGGATGGATCACATCGACGCTATGGAAGAGCTCAAACGCGGCATATCGCTCAGAAGCTACGCACAGCGCGACCCTGTAGTAGAATACAGGATAGAGGGCTTTGCTATGTTCGATGAGATGATAGCGTCTATCCGTGAAGATACCGCGCGTCTTGTGCTGACGGTAAAGGTCAAGACCGAAGCGCCTCCTCAGCGCGAGCAGGTGCTTAAGCCTCACGCCGAAAACGCGGGAGCGCGCACGACCTTCAAAAAGGATTCAAAGCAAAAAGTCGGCAGGAACGATCCCTGCCCCTGCGGCAGCGGAAAGAAATATAAAAAGTGCTGCGGCGCAAACGACTAAAAGAAAGGAAACACTATATGGCTGAAATAAAGCCGTTCAACGGTCTGCGCTTTACCGATAAAGCCGGAAAAGCAAACGAATTGTGCTGTCCTCCCTACGATATAATCAGCCCGGAGGAAAGACAGGAATATTTAAGCAAAAATCCCTGCAACATAATACGGCTGGAGCTACCGAAGTCCTCACCGGAGGATACCGACGAGGCTTACGCCAAGGCGGGAGAATGCTTGGATAAATGGCTGAAAGACGATATACTCCGCTGTGATGAAAAGCCGGGTATTTACGTCTACGAGATGAAATTCTCGGTGCACGGACAGGAGTACGCGGTAAAAGGATTTATCTCGCTTGTAAAACTGGAAGAATTTTCAAAGGGCATCATCCTCCCTCACGAGGAAACTCTTTCAAAGGCAAAGGCGGACAGGTTCGAGCTGATGTGTGCGACCGGCTGCAATTTCAGCCAGATATATTCGCTGTATTCCGACGCCGAGGGCGAGGTTTTCCCTCTGATAGACAAAGCGAGCATAGGCGCGCCGGATATAAGCTTTACCGACGCTGACGGCGTTACTCACAGTCTTTGGTGCGTATACGACGAGGATATAATAAACGCCGTATCGGCGGGAATGGCTGAGAAAAAGCTGTATATCGCGGACGGTCATCACAGATACGAGACCGCGCTGAAGTATAAGCAGCATATAGCCAATACTCAGCCGGACAATGTCGGAAGCTCGGAATACGTCACGATGATGCTGGTAAATATGGAAAACAGCGGGCTTGTGGTGTTCCCCACTCACAGGATAGTAAGGGATCTTCCGTCGTTCGATTATAAGGCGGTCGTTGAAAAATGCTCGGAATATTTTGAGATAACCCCTTATCTAAACCGCGAAAAGGGCGAGATAGGTTTGGAAAAAGCCTATGCCGAAAATAAAGAGGCGTTCGTTCTGTTTACCGGTGACAACAACTATACGCTTATGGTGTTAAAAGACGCCTCGGCTATGGAACAGCTTATGCCGGATGCAAGCAAGGCGCTCAGAGAGCTGGACGTCAGCGTGCTGCACACTCTGGTGTTAGAGCGCATATTCGGCATAGATAAAGAAAACATGGCGGAGCAGATAAATCTTACATATACAAGAAGCGCCGATGAAGCGATAGCGGCGGTAGACGGGCAAAGGGCGAACTGCTGTTTTCTGCTCAACCCGACGCATATCACGGAAATACGCGACGTTGCGGCCGTGGGAGAAAAAATGCCGCAGAAATCCACCTATTTTTATCCAAAGCTGACCACCGGACTGGTCATGAATAAGATATTTTGATTTAACGGAGAAAAGACTATGCTTGCACGCGAATGTAAAAACGAACTGATAAACCATATAATCCCTTTTTGGGATAAGCTGGAGGACAATGAAAACGGCGGATTTTACGGATACGTCGGATTTGATCTTAAAACCGATAAAAACGCCGAAAAGGGCGTTATCCTCCATTCAAGGATACTTTGGTTTTACTCAAACTGCTATCTGGTACTTAAAAATCCCGAGTATCTGAGAAAGGCAAAGCATTGCTACGACTTCATGGTGAAAAACTGTGTAGACAGGAAAAACGGCGGCGTATACTGGATGATGAATGCCGACGGCACGGTAAGCGATCCGATGAAGCATTCCTACTGTCAGGCGTTTTTCATCTACGCGCTTTCAAGCTACTATGACGCTTCAAAGGATACAGACGCGCTGAATCTTGCAAAAAGCATATATGACACGGTGGAAAATAAATGCCGCGACGATATCGCGTATCAGGAGGCGTTCACCGAGGATTGGCAGCTCATGCCGAACGACGCTCTTTCGGAAAACGGGATTATGGCGGACAAGACCATGAACACCACTTTGCACCTGTTAGAGGCTTATACCGAGCTTTACCGCGTAAGCGGCGACAAGAACGTTTTACATTCGCTTTATTTTCTTGTCGAGCTTATGCTGGAAAAGATATACGACGAGAAGAACGGCAAGCTGCTGGTGTTCTTCGATAAGGAATTAAACGAGATAGGCGATATATATTCATACGGTCATGATATCGAGGCTACCTGGCTTATGGACAGAGCGTGCGACGTTATAGGTGACGAGCATCTTTCAAAGCGCGTTGCGGCGATGAACAAGGTGATAGTTACAAATATCGCAGACCGCGCTTATGTAAACGGCAGGCTCAACAACGAGGTAGAAAAAGGCGCGGTAAACACCATGCACATCTGGTGGGTACAAGCGGAGGGCGTTGTAGGATTTTATAACGCATATCAAAGATATGGCGACGCGAGATTTTTAGATATCGCGCGCGGTATCTGGGAATATATCAAATCCCATATAATAGATAAGAGAGAGGGCGGCGAGTGGTTCTCCCAGTTGTTCGACGACGAGCATCCGGACGGATCAAAGCCGACGGCGGACCCGTGGAAATGTCCGTATCACAACGGACGCATGTGTCTGGAAATATTTACGCGTATGTAATTTTTGCGAAAGGAAAAATCATGTTATCCGCAAAAAACAAAATAAGAGCGACGAGCTTATTGGTATCCTTAGCCGTTGCCGTTTCGATAAGCGGCTGCGCTCCGAGCGTCGAGCAGGAGATCGTAAAGCCGATAAACGGAGAAACAAAGCTGTCTTACGAAACTGCCGTCGCAGAATACAGGACTATCGAAAACGAGGAGCGAATACCGGCTAATATCGGATTTTCCACCTCTACCAGCTTTGAAGCTCCGTTCAAGGAGACCAAAATAAAGAACGTCTACACCTCGCAGAACAGCACAGTCAAAAAAGGCGACGTTCTTATGGAGCTGGACACTACCGACCTTGACTTTCAGATAACCGAGCAGGAGATACTTGTCGCTCAGGCAAGCGACAGCATATCCAAGGAAGCCGCGCAGATAGAGCTTGACGAGCTGCTTGAGCTCAAGCAGCAGTCCATCATCGAAGCGCCGTATGACGGTATAGTAAGCAAGATGATATTCGCAAGTGAGGGCACTACCGTCCCGCAAGGTACGGAGATATGCTGTGTTTCGGTACCGGAAACATTGTTTATTTATAACGAGGGCGGCGCGGGCAAGAACCTGCGTTTCGGCATGGAGGTAAAGCTGGTAGTAAATAACGAGGAATACGCCGGCACTGTCACCGCAGCACCCGACACCGCTCCGTCGGACGCAAGCAATGCGGCGCTGAATTATTCCGCCGCGAAGCTTTATGACGACGACCTTAAGCGCCTGCTCACAGAGGGTACCGGCGCGGCTCAGGCGGCAGAGGGCTGGGCTACCATTTATGCCGTGACAGTAAGGCGCACTAACGTCCTTGCCGTACCGGAAAAGGCGATAAAAAAGGAAAGCAACAGTTATTATTGCAGCATATTAAGAGGCGAAGAGAAGTACGATATGCCGGTAGAGGTCGGCGTTACCGCGGGAGGATATACCGAGATACTAAGCGGTATTAACGAGGGCGACACCGTCATATTATCCGATGGAGCTGCTGCCGGAAATAATAATAACAACAATAATAACAATAACAACGATCGTAATGACCGGAACAATCAGAATAACCGCGGAGAACAGGGTGAAAACGATGAACAAGGCGGAAATAACGATCGTAACGATCAACGGGAATAAAATAATTTAATATTAAAAGAGCTTCCTTTAGTTAGGAGGCTCTATTTTTTCACCTATCGGGACTTTTTGACATAAGATAAAAGCAAACGGCATCGGAGGGTCAAAGTCTGAGGACTTTGCCGAGTCTTGAAAGGAGAAATACTTGCTTTGCAAGCATTGTTATAAAATGGAAACATACAGCGAAATACAGGTGACGCTTGCCGGGAACCCGAACGTCGGGAAAAGCACGGTCTTCAACGCCCTGACCGGACTTAAACAGCATACCGGCAACTGGGCGGGCAAAACCGTGGAGAACGCGCGTGGCGAATACATAAGAAACGGACACAAGGTAATAATGTACGATCTGCCGGGGACATATTCGCTTATGGCGCACTCGGCGGAGGAAAAGGAGGCACGCAGCTTTATCGCGTTCGGTAAAAGCGACGTTTCAGTCGTGGTGTGCGACGCCTCCTGTTTGGAGCGAAATCTTATTCTGGCATTACAGACGATGGAAATAACACCTAACGTTATAATCTGTCTGAATCTTATAGACGAGGCGGACAAGAAAAACATTGAAATAGACGCCGAAAAGCTGAGCCGGGAGCTGGCTGTGCCGGTCATAAAGACCGCCGCAAGAAGTAAAAAGGGGCTTAACGCGCTGTCGGACGCTATCGAACAGGCAGCCCAAAATCCGCTCCCGCATTGCTGTGAAATAAAATATACAAAAGAAGTCGAGGCTGCTATAACCGCTCTTTCTCCTTTGGCGGATAAATATTTCGGCATGCTGCCCCGGCGATTTGCCGCGGTAAGGCTGGCGGAGGGAAACGCCGCGTTTATAGACGAAATGTGCAAGCATGCCGGAATTGACGACATTACAAAGCAAAAGATAATACGCGAATCCTCCGAGCTGTCCGAAAAAGCGGGACTTGATAAAGAAAGAGCGGAGGACGTCATATCCTCCTGCGTTGTGCTGAACGCGGAATCTATCTGCTGTGAGTGCGTCAAAGGAAAAAACAGCCGAAAAACTCAGCGTGACAGCAAGATAGACCGTATCCTGACCGGAAAATTCACGGCTGTTCCTATTATGCTGCTAATGCTTGCGGTCATATTATGGATAACGATAGCGGGGGCGAATTATCCGTCCTCCCTGCTGTCCGAGTTGTTTAACGCCGCGGAGGAACAGCTTGCGTCTTTCATACATTACATCGGCGTACCCGACATAATAAACCGTATGCTTACCGAGGGAGTATTTAGAGTGCTTGCGTGGGTGGTAGCGGTCATGCTGCCGCCTATGGCGATATTTTTCCCGTTGTTTACATTGTTGGAGGACTTCGGCGTTTTGCCGCGAATAGCTTTTAATCTTGACAAATATTTCAAAAAAGCGGGAGCCTGCGGCAAGCAGGCGTTAAGCATGTGCATGAGCCTCGGCTGCAACGCATGCGGCGTTACCGGAGCAAGGATAATAGACAGCCCGCGCGAACGGCTGATAGCGATAATCACTTCCTCAATGATACCCTGCAACGGTAAATTTCCCACAATAATAAGTCTTATAACTATCTTTATAATAGGCACCGGCGCGGGTATAACAGAAAACATTTCAGCGGCGCTGGGTATGCTGCTGGTGCTGATACTCGGCGTGGCGGTAACGCTGCTGTGTTCAAAGCTGTTGTCCGTCACCCTGCTTAAAGGAGAGCCGTCGTCGTTTACGATAGAGCTGCCCTCTTACCGCAAGCCGCAGATAGGAAAGGTGCTGGTAAGATCGTTTTTAGACAGAACGCTGTTCGTACTCGCAAGGGCGGTCACGGTGGCTGCTCCGGCGGGTCTGATAATATGGATAATAGCAAATATAACCGTCGACGGAAATTCGCTGCTTAGTATCTGCACGGATTTTCTCGATCCTTTAGGCAGGCTTATGGGAATGGACGGGGTGATATTGTTTGCGTTCATTCTGGGCTTTCCGGCAAACGAAACCGTTATACCTATAATTATAATGGCATACTCCGCGACCTCGGCTTTGTCCGACGCGGGCAGTACCGCGCAGCTTGCGCAATTGCTTTGCTCAAACGGCTGGACAATAATGACGGCGGTATGCGTGATACTGTTTTCGCTGTTCCATTTTCCCTGCTCTACCACCTGTATAACCATCTATAAAGAAACGAAAAGCATAAAATGGACGGCAGCCGCAGTAATACTGCCGACCGCCGTCGGTGTTATAATTTGTATGGCGATAAACGCCGTTTATCTTCTCTTTACCGGTTAAAAGCCGAGATAATCCGGCCCAGTAGAGCCCTCTACCGGAGCATATCCCACTATGGAATTTATCTCGTTGATGTTGTCAGCCTCGTACACGGCTCCGTATTTTTCGCTGGTGGAAATGTCGAAATATTTTCCCTCGTTGGTCTGCTTTATTATAGCGCCGTTGGAAAGATACAGCTTACCGTCTTTCTCCCTTATCACGGTGAAATAATCTCCCTCAAGCTGGGTAACCTTTTTGTCAAACGGATTACTTACAAAATACATAATTATCTTCCCCCTGCAGCTTCATTCAATCTGCGCACCGTTTCCGCCAGCGGCAAACCTACAACATTGTAATAGTCGCCGCAAATTTCCTTTACCATGAAAAAGCCTTTTTCCTGTATACCGTATGCGCCCGCCTTATCCATAGGCTCTCCGGTAGCGATATAATCAAGTATCTCCTTATCGGAAAGCGGATAAAACCTGACGTCGGTCTTTTGATGGAATACCTGCATATTCCCCGCGCTGATAATGCAAACGCCGGTATACACGCTGTGCGTATTGCCGGAAAGCGTTTTAAGCATTTCGTAAGCGGCGTTCTCGTCCTCAGGCTTGCCTAAAATACGCTTGCCGAAAGCTACCACCGTATCCGCAGCTAAGACTGTATCAAAAGGAAAACGCGTCGCTATCTCAACAGCTTTCTGCTTTGCCAGCAGCTCTACCGCGTCCGCCGGAAGAATACCGGGCGGCAGCTCCTCCTTGCCTTTAGCCGGACATACGGTAAACTCAAGCCCTGCAAGCTTAAGTAATTCACACCTTCGCGGCGACTTGCTTGCCAGTATCAGCATCTTTTTTTCCGTATATCTCTTCGTAATTGCTTATGCACTCTTTTATTATCTGTACCGCCATATTGTGTCCCATTACCTCGTCAACGGCGGTGTCCTTGCCCTCAAGCTGCTTATACACCGTAAAGAAATGCTGCATTTCCTTGAAGATATGATTGGGCAGACCCTCGATGCTTCTGTAAGAATTATAATTCGGGTCGCCGAACGGTATAGCTATTATCTTCTGATCCATCTTGCCGTTATCCACCATATTGATAACGCCGATAGGATAACATTCTACCAGCACCAGCGGTATCAACGCCTCGTTGCTGAGCACCAGCACGTCCAGCGGGTCGCCGTCGTCG
>CANRII010000071.1 GCA_947630685.1 uncultured Ruminiclostridium sp.
CGTCGCTACGCTCCTCGTTCAAACAGAAGCTTTCATTTTTCTAATTAAACGGTCTCACATCATTGACAAATGGACATCCTACCCTTTATCAGTTTGAGAAATACAGCGCCCAATGTCATGATGATCGGGAAGATAAGCGATACTGAAAATCCGGCGCGCATTCCGGCCGCCTCCGCAGCGCCGCCGGATATCGACATATCGCATACCATACCCGCTAAAAACGGTCCTGCCGCGCAGCCGAGGTCTCCGCAAAGTGCAAGTATGCCGAACATGGCGGTGCCGCCGTCCTTATATTTTTCCGCCGCTATGCTGAACGTACCCGGCCACATCGCCGCTACCGACAATCCGCAAAGCGCGCAGGCCGCAAGGGAGAGCAGCGCGTTATCGGTAAGGCTGAGCGTTAGATAGCAGCCTATACATAATATCCCGCTGAAGATCAGCATGCTGCGTATTTTTATCCTGTTTGCGAGAATGCTGTTCAGCAGTCTGCCGCCGCCCATCAGCAACGCGAACATACACGGTCCGAGCAGATCGCCCGCCGCTTTGTTTACTTCCAATCCGCGCTGAGCGAACATAGACGACCATTGCGATACAGTAAGCTCGCACGCTCCGGCGCAAAGCATAAGCAGCATGACGATAACGAATCCCCGCGCGCACAATATCTTTTTGAGCCCCGTGCCTTTCTCGGCGGCGGGCTCATGCACCAGCGGAACGTGTGCGAATATGAGCGAATTTACCGCCGGAAGGATCGCCCAGAATATCGGCAGCAGATACCACATATCCTCGCCGAACAGCGCGATATACCCGGTCGAAAGTATTATAACTCCCGCCTGACCCCAGCAGTAAAAGGAATGAAGCAGGCTCATCGCAGACGCCTTGCTTCGACCGTTTTCCGGCAAAGATTCTATTATCGGGCTTACCAAGACCTCGATAAGGCCGCCGCCCACCGCGTATATTATCACCGCCGCGCATAATCCAGCAAACGGCGACGGCGTAAGCGTCGGCAGCACTCCCATAAGAATAAGCCCCGCCGCGCACATTATATGTGCCGAAACGATAAGAGTGCGGGTAGAAAGCACCCGGCAAAGTCTTACCGAAAGCGCGTCCGTTACAAGCTGAGTGATAAAGTTCAGCAGTATCAGCACGCTTATAAGGTCATAGGACAGTCCGAATCTTGTATTGAACACCACAAACAGCAGCGGCGCAAGATTATTCACCGCCGCTTGAGTTATATATCCGGCATAACATGCTTTGGCGGTCGCTGAGTATGATAATTTTTTCATATTCCCTCGATTATTTGAAATTTTAACGCTTCAATACAATAATATACTATAATCAAGCCGAAAAGTCAATCTGTCACAAAAATAAAATCTTGCTTTTTTGCACAAGAAACCAAACTGCAATTTATGCACAATAAACAAAAATATACAAATTCATTTACATTTACGGCGAAGTGTGATATAATTTTATTGTATAAGTGGATTTATGCGCTTTTGTAGGAAAGAATGCACAGTATAAACAGGAGGCGGCCGCGTTTGCGGTATGACAATACATGAAGATCAGAACTATACTTATCGCGGCGCTATGCTGCTTTGTAATAATCCCGATGGTCATATTCGCAGTAAGCGCGAACATCTCCATGCGCAAGATCGCGATAAATAATTATACCAGCGTCACACAGATGATCGCGGAAAAGCAGTCTGTAAACATTGCGGAATATTTCAAAACGCTTTCAGACAGCGCAAAAATGGCGGCTGATAATCCGTATATCGACGAATATGTAAACAACGGCGACGAGGAATCTATCCAGGCGCTGATAAACAGCTATGACAATATCATTGAAAACAGCGAGAACAGCGCCACTCCGATAGAGATAAGCAAAATAATGATTGCCGACAACAGCGGCGAGCTGCTTTACACCACCGGCACCACTCCTACCATCGACAGCACGCTGAACGGCACTCTTAAAAATATCAGCACGATGGAAGGACTGGAGGACGGCGAGATATACTGCTATACCGGCGATCAATTCAGCGATTTTCCCGAAGAGGACAAGGAGCATTTCGACCCTATATTCGGCAAGGACGCGCTGTCGCAGGTAAGGCTGATGACCCGTTACAAGATCGGCGACAAGAACATGATAGTTTTCTTCAGCGACGTCAGACTAAAATCTTTCTTTACAATGTCGTCTTTTGAGAATAACAGCCGTATCGTGCTTATCGACCCGATGGGTTCTATAATAGACGGCACGTATATCGGCAACATCGACGACGCTCATAATTCGGCGTACAAGCAGAATCTGTATGCGAGAGCCGGAGCCGAAACCGCCGTACAGGTAGACAACTTCCGCCGTGCAGGAGCTACGGAAACGCCGACTATAGGATTTGTTATCCAAATGCCCGTAAGAGGCGTTTCGGGAGAACCGTGGACATTGGCGATGATATCCGAGACCGAGCGCGCGTATAACGCGTCCAACGAGGCTATCGGAGCGATAAGCGGCGTTATCCTGCTGCTGGTCGCTGTTTTCTGCGCAGTCGGTATAATACTTATAGTGATACTCACCAAGCCGCTCAAGGTGATACGCGAAACGCTGCTCAAGGTTAGCCGCGGCGACCATGAGGCGAGAATAAACTTCTCCGCTAAAAATGAGTACGGCGATATGGCGCGCGCGTTCAACGACCTTATCGACGATATCGTGGTAAGCGAGGGACGTTACCGCACGATAGTGGAAATGTCCGACAATATAATCTTTGAATGGAATCTGAAATCCAACGAGGTGTTCTTCTCCAACAACTTCAATAAGAAGTTCAGCTACCGCGCTCCGTCCGATCATTTTGCGGACAGCTTTTTGCTCAAGGTAAAGGTACACCCGGAGGATTCCGACAGGTATCACGAGGATCTTGAACGGCTGGCAAAGGGCGAAGAATTTAAGAACAACGAATACCGCTGGAAGAACATCTACGGCGATTATATCTGGGTGCTCATGCGTACCGCGACTATACGCACCCGCGACGGAGATATCGCGAAAATAGTCGGAGTTATCGTGGACGTAGACAGAGCAAAGCGCAGTGAAATGCTTTTGACCGAGCGCGCAAGCTTCGACAGTCTTACCTCGCTGTACAATCGCGAAAGTATCGAGCGCACTATAGACAGCGAGCTGCATTTGCTGTCTGTAAGAAAGAATAAATTTGCGATACTGTTCATCGACGTGGACGACTTTAAGAATTTCAACGACCAGTACAGCCACGCGACCGGCGACCAGGTGTTAAAATTCGTGGCAAGGACTATTTCGGACGTAACGCACGGATTCGGTACTGCCGGCAGATACGGCGGCGATGAATTTATCGTATGCGTAAGAAATATAGATATAAACGAGCCTACCAGAGTAGCGCAGGATATACTCAACACGCTGAGAGACGGCTTCACCTCGGACAGCGGCGAGCATCTTGTGGTAAATACCAGTATCGGTATTTCGATAGTAGAGGATTCCAGCATGACGGTAGACGAGATAATCGGCATGGCGGACGACGCGATGTACAGAATAAAGAAGAGCGGAAAATCAAACTTCGGTATTCTTAATAAGGAAACTATTAAAAAGCAAACTCCGCCTAGTGATGTATAAACATAAAACATCCTTTGTGACCCAAAGGATGTTTTTTATATTAAAGATAAGGGCGCATATCCTGTGCGAGGCGTTCTTCTATATTCATAAGGCGCTTGGTGATGTCCTTTGACTTTTCGTCCGCCGCCTCGTACTGATTAAGATACTTGCCGAGTGATTTTACTCCCATGTTGCAGCCATCGGTCATAAGATCGGCGATTTTTTCGTCCGATTCCTCCATCGACAGCATGAGATTGGTTTTCATCCACGACATGCCTTTTGCCATAAGGTCGGGCGCTTTGCCGTCATCGTGATAACAGTCTAGCAGCTGCTGTATTTCGATATTGAGCTTCTGGTGCTGAGCCTTGCTGTCGGACAGCAGCTTTCTTAGCTGCTCGTTTTTTATTCTTCCCTGTACGTTGTCTATCGACGCGACTCCCATCTGTACGCCCGCGTCGCATTCTCTTAGCAAACGCACGGTATCCTGTTCTATCATAATATCCTCCTTGCTAAATACAGTTTTTCAAACTTATTTTGCCCTGCTTTTCTCGAAAATATTATGATTGACATATGGAAAAAATTGTGCTATACTTTTGTAAATAAATTCATACGGGACAAAAACCGTAAAGGAGCGTAACATGAAAAAATTATTTATAGTATTTATACTGGTATGCAGTATTTTTACCGTTTCCTGTGCTGACAGCGGCGTTATCTCGACTCCGGACACTTCCGGCGAAAACGTCCAGGTAAGCGGAGGATTTCAGGTCAGTGGCACAAAGCTGATGGACGCTAACGGCAATCAGTTCGTTTTCAGAGGGATAAACCACGCGCACAGCTGGTTCAAGGATCAGCTGGATACCGCGCTTCCGGCTATTGCGGCGACCGGCGCAAATTCGGTGCGGGTAGTTCTTTCAGATGGCGGTCAATGGACAAAGGACGGTGCCGATTCGGTGGCGGAGATTATCGAAAAGTGCAAGGAAAACAAGATGATAGCTATTCTTGAGGTGCATGACGCTACCGGCATGGACGAGACCGCCCCGCTCGATAAGGCGGTAGATTACTGGATAGAGCTTGCCGATACGCTCAAAGATACCGAGGCTTACGTTATAGTAAACATCGCCAACGAATGGTACGGCTCATGGAACAAGCTTGAGGTATGGCGCGACGCTTACGTCGAGGCTCTTCCCAAGCTGCGCGAGGCGGGCATAAAGAACACGATACTCGTAGACAGCGCGGGCTGGGGACAATGCGCGGACAGCGTGCTTAATTTCGCGTCGGATATATTCAATGCCGACCCTGACGCAAACACCATGTTCTCTGTACACATGTACGGTGCGGCAGGCAAGGACGAGGCTACCATTTCCAGAACGATAAAAGGCGCGATAAACAAGAACATCTGCCTTATCATCGGTGAGTTCGGCTACAATCACAGCGACGGCGACGTTGACGAAGCGTCTATAATGCGTATCTGCAACGAAACCGGCGCCGGATACCTCGGCTGGTCATGGAAAGGCAACGGCGGCGGAGTGGAGTACCTTGACATCGCTAAAGAATGGGACGGCAGCGTGCTTTCCTCAGACTGGGGCGAGGTTTTGATAAACGGCGAAAACGGTATCAAACAGACTTCAAGGCTCTGCTCGGTATTTGAGGCGGAGCTTGAACAGGCGGCATGAACGGTTTAAGGCATGCGGGAACCGAACCCGAGCCGCCTCACGACGATTCTTTTGGGCTATTTTTGCCCCTTGCTCCTTGACAGGCGCCAGCCTGCCTGCGTCGCAAGGAACAAAACTATCTCCAAAATCTCTCGCCGTGAGGTGCATAGCAGTTTTTACGGAGCAGATTTTTGTCAAGACAAGGAAACCGAACGAAGGCATACTCGCGTATGTCGAGCGAGGTTGACGCAGTATTGGCGAAAATATGCCCGTAAAAACCGACTTGGGCTCGGTTCCCGCATGCCATATAAATAAAAAAGAACGGTGTGCTTTTAATAAAAAGGCATACCGTTCTTTGGTTTTATCAGAGCTTACTATCGCAGTATTCGCACTCTAAAGCCGCTCCGGTCTGGCGGAAGCTGTGCGGAAGATACGGCTCGGTGTGAGTAATGCACTTCGGATTAGCGCACGCCTTGCCCTCCGGTATCCCGCCTTTAAGCAGAGGAGCGGAATGTATCCTGTCCTCTAACATACAGATTATTAGTGCCATACGGACAAATACGCCGTAGTTTGCCTGCTTGAAATAAAGCGCGCGCGGGTCGGCGTCCACCTCCGACGCTATCTCGTCCACTCTCGGCAGCGGGTGCAGCACTATCATATCGCTGCGCGCCTTGGACATTTTCGCGTTGTCAAGCACAAATACGTTCTTCTGACGCTCGTATTCCTCCATGCTGGCAAAGCGTTCCCGCTGGATACGGGTCATGTACAACATATCAAGGTCTTCTATAGCGTCCTCTATTGAGAACACCTCGCGGTATTTGCAGCCGCGCTCGGTTATTATATCCTTGATGTAGTCCGGCAGCCTCAGCTCTTTGGTAGAGATAAGCGTGAACTCGTTTTTCTTATAGCAGGATAACGCTTTGAGCAGAGAATGTACCGTCCTGCCGTTTACAAGGTCGCCGCATACGCCTATTTTAAGATCGTCCAGCCTACCCTTTTCCATTTTCAGCGTCAGCATATCGGTAAGCGTCTGGGTCGGGTGAAGATGTCCTCCGTCGCCGGCGTTTATCACCGGACAACCCGCGGTAAGCGCGGCAGCCTTGGCGCTTCCCTCCATGGGATTTCTTATTACAAGGATATCCGCGTAATTGCTGACTACCTTGGTGGTATCTTTAAGGTTCTCCCCTTTTGCAACCGAGGAAACGGAGGGATTATCAAAGCCGATAAGCCCGCCGCCGAGCCTAAGCATAGCGGTCTGGAAGCTCATCTGTGTGCGGGTGGACGGCTCGTAAAACAGCGTCGCCATTATCTTGCCGCTGCACCTTTGCGAATAAGCGGCCGGGTCTTTCACTATATCCTGCGCTAAGGAAACTATAGCGTCCCAATCGGCTTTTTTGTAATCGTCAAGGTCTATAAGATGTTCAAGTTGTCTCATGTTTTTTCCCTTCCTTATTGTCGGTGGTTATTTCCGCTGTGGACTGTCCCTCCTTTATGCCCTGAGTGCTTTCCTCCGGCATAAAGATTATTTTTATCGTCTTTAATATCAGCAAAATATCCAGCGCGATAGAATATTTCTCGATATACATAAGATCAAGCTTCAGCTTATCGTAAGGTGTGGTGTTGTATTTTCCTATCACCTGCGCGTTTCCGGTGAGTCCGGCTTTTACCTTAAGGCGGAACGAAAATTCCGGCATTTCCTTTTCGTACTTTGCGTGTATCTCCGGACGCTCCGGGCGAGGACCTACCACCGACATATCGCCTTTGAAGATATTGAAAAGCTGCGGCAGCTCGTCGAAACGTATCTTACGTATCACCTTTCCTACCGGGGTAATACGCTTGTCCTTTTCGCTTGCAAGACGCGCAACGCCGTCGCTCTCGGCGTTTACCACCATGCTGCGGAATTTGAGCAGCTTGAACTCTTTTTTATCTCTGGTGTACCTGACCTGCTTATAGAGTATCGGGCCGCGGTCGTACAATTTTATCGCTATAGCCGTTATAAGCATAAACGGCGACGCGATTATTATTCCTATTCCCGACATTATTATATCCGACAAACGCTTGATAAAGCGCTTTTCTATGCCTATACCGTCGTTTTTGGAGGTTATCAGCGGGGTGTCGAACAGCTCGTTATTATCCGAGCCGCGCACGATTATATCTGATATCTTCGGTACAAGATAAGTACGGATAGAGTTGCTGAAGCAATATTTTAATATATCGTTGCGGATATCATTAGGCGTGTCGCAGATGACCACCGCGTCAAATTCGCCCAATCTTCCGGTAATGTAATCAAATCCCATCGAAACGTTTATCATTTCGGAAATCAGGTACTTGTCGGCGCGGTGCGACATTTTTTCCGCCAGCATCATCGCCGGATGCTCGTTTCCGTATATCATCACGATGTTTTTCGCGGGATATAGACTGCGTATTATAGCGCCGCTGACTACCGCCCAGATAACTATCACCGCGCATTGATACAGCATACCGATAAGCAGCGGGCCTACCTGGGGCAGCTGGCGGGAGATAAGCGCTATCTGAAAATACGCAACTACGTTTGTACAGAATGTAGCTAATATCTGCGAAACTATTATGTCGGCGGTTTTGAGCGTGCCGACCTTTAATCCCCGGTATATCTTGGAAAATACCCACAATATCGCCATATACAGCCCGAACAGCACCCAGTTGCCTTTAGCGAAAAAGCTGTTGTTCATCTGCGAGTTGTAATAATTTATCCAGATAATGCCGAAAGCGGAAGTAAGCCAGGTGAGCAGCACCAGCGAATCCACGAACAGCGCGACGCGTTTATATTTTTCCTTGTCCTTATTCAAGCAAAATACCTCCCGTTCCTAAATCCCGACAGCAGGCAAATGTAAAACCTAATTAAAATAAGTATACCATATTTTTCGACAATAATCAAGCACTTAACGCCTATTTAATACTCGGTGAAAAAAACAGGAATATACCCGTATAAAACGGCATACATTTTGGTAATGAAAACGGAATGCAGATCAATAGAAAGGAAGTCATATAATGGAATACACCGCAGAGGAATTTATAAAGCAGCGAAACGGGATATATATCCCCGGCGCAGACGCAGAAGCCGAGCCGCAGCCTATTGAGGCCGTGCTGCCAGATATCGGACAGGCGTCCGAGCCGCCGCTTATACAAAAATTAAAGCGCGAGCCTCGCCGCAGGACAGGCCTGCCATTTTTGCTGTTTGTTTTAACGGGGCTGATATGCGTTTTCCCCGGCTTTATGCTGTATGGCAAAGCTTTAGGCGAATTGCCGCGCGAGGCGGTGGACTCCTATCTTGCTTTAAGGGTAAACGGCGGCTTTTTTGAAAACGCGTCTGCTTCGTTTTTCGGAATGCTGGCGTGGCTTGCTATACCGTTTTTCTCAGGGCTGTGCGCGCTGGGACATCCGGCGGCGCTGCTGACTTTGCCGCTTAAAGGCATAGGGACGGGCATGGCGGCGGCGTATTTCATAACGGCGTTCGGCGCGAACGGGCTTGCTGCGGCGGCTATACTTATACTTCCCTCCGCCGTTATAGGTATGCTGATAACCGCATATCAATGCCGGATATCGCTGTCCTGCTCCTCGCGGCTGTTTTCCTACATAACCGGAAGATATACCGACGCGCGGCCGTCGGCGTATTTCGGACAGTATATCAGCCGCTCGCTGTTTTGCGTGCTGTGCAGCTTCGGCACAGGGATAATAGACGGCCTTATATCCCTGTTATGCGGCGGAATGTTCGTTATCTGACAATGATTTTATAAAAACCCTTGAATTTTCCCATGATATGTTGTATAATTTAATTGGAGATCAAAGGGCAACGCCCTAAAATAAGAAAGGAAATAAATATCATGATGGAAGTATTGCTTGAAACATCTGCTCGTCACGTACACGTTACGCAGGAAACGCTGGAGGTATTATTCGGCAAGGGTTATCAGCTTACCAAGAAAAAAGACCTTTCTCAGCCCGGTCAGTTCGCCTGTGAAGAGCGCGTAACTGTTACCGGCCCGAAAAAGGCGCTGGCAAACGTATCTATTTTAGGTCCTGTAAGACCTGCCGATCAGGTAGAGCTTTCCGCGACCGACGCGCGCAGCATAGGCTGTCCGATAGTAGTAAGAGAGTCCGGCGACCTTGACGGCACTCCCGGCTGCCGTATCAGCGGCCCCTGCGGCGAGGTAGAGATATCTCAGGGCGTTATCGTGGCAAAGCGTCATATCCACCTTGTTCCCGAAACGGCTGAAAAATGGGGTATCGAAAACAAGCAGATCGTTTCCGTAAAGGTAAACAGCGACGGAAGAAGCGCTATCCTCGGCGACGTAGTGGTAAGAGTCAGCGAGAAATTCGCAGACGCTATGCACATAGATACCGACGAATCAAATGCGGTATCCGCAGTTCCCGGTATGATGGTCGAGATAATCAAGTAACAAATACATTTTCTATCCTCTCCCGCGCGGAGGGGATATGTATATTGCGGGGTTTGATACAACAAGGAAAATTAGTTAAAAAGAGCATTTAGAGGAATAATGTATGTCAACAAGTAAGGAATATCTAAGCTTTTTATTAGAGCAGCTGTCCTCTCTTGACGAGATAGGCATGCGGGAATCGAATCCGAGCCGCCTCACGACGATGCAGGCGCATTTTCGTCCCTTTCGGCTTGACAGGCGCCAGCCTGCCTGCGCCTCAAGAAACAAAAATCACCTCAAATTCATTCGCCGTGAGGTGCATAGCAGTTTTTACGGAGCAGATTTTTGTCAAGACAAGGAAACCGAACGAAGGCATACTTGCGTATGTCGAGCAAGGTTGACGCAAGTATTGGCGAAAATATGCCCGTAAAAACCGACTTGGGTTCGGTTCCCGCATGCCTATCCTACCGTATGATGATGGGCGAATACCTGATATATTACCGCGGTAAGATCGCCGCTTATATTTGCGACGGACGTTTTTTGGTCAAACCCGTTCCGTCGGCAATAAAAATGCTGCCCGACGCCGAATATGACGCAATAAGCGAGGGCGGCAGAAAGAAATTACTTCGGGTTGACGACGTTGATAACAAGAAGTTTTTGACAGATTTATTTAACGCCATGTATGACGAGCTACCCGAACCAAAGCAAAAAAAGGCAAATAAAAACTCACAGATATAAAAAGTTTTCTGTCGGTGTAAAAATTGATAGAAACATAGAGAAAGCCGTTTTTAATTATACCGTAATTTTCACAAGAAAGGCGGATAAAGATATGGGACTTAAAATAGCTTTGCTGCAATTACTTCCCGAGGACACGCTGGACAAGCAATTGGAAAAAGGGAAAAGCGCCTGCGTTAAGGCAAAAAATATGGGCGCAGATATTGCCCTGTTTCCCGAAATGTGGAGCGACGGTTATAAGCTCCCGCAGGATAGCTCGGAATTAGCCGCGTTGTCGATAGACGCGCAAAGTGATTTTGTCCGCGAATTTGGCAAGCTTGCCGGTGAACTTAATATGGCAATAGGCATTACTTTCCTTGAAAAAAACGAGCCTAAGCCGCTAAATTCCATTATCCTTTTTGACAGATCCGGAAAGGAGCGGCTGCATTATTCTAAAGTCCACACCTGCGCTTTTGACCTGGAAAAGGTATTAGCTGGCGGAGAGGATTTCTATGTGACCGAGCTGGATATCGGCAGAGATATCATAAAGGTAAGTGCGATGATCTGCTTTGACAGAGAATTTCCGGAAAGCGCGCGAATTTTGATGCTCAAAGGGGCGGAGGTTATTTTAGCGCCTAACGCCTGCCCTATGGAGATAAATCGTTTATCGGCGCTTCGCACAAGAGCTTATGAAAATATGCTCGCTGTCGCTACCTGTAATTATCCCAAGGGGCAGCCGGATTGTAACGGTCATTCAACGGTGTTCGACGGAGTTGCATGGCTAAATAACGAGCCGGGTGTGCGGGATATGTGT
>CANRII010000072.1 GCA_947630685.1 uncultured Ruminiclostridium sp.
CATCATCAGCGGGAAAGTGTTGGTAGCGTAATCGACAAGGTCGGGAGATTCGCCGCTTGAGATCATCGCGGTAAGTCTTTGCGCGAGCGCGCCCGAGCTTACGACGGTAGGCTTGATGGTGCAGCCGTAATTCTCCGTGAAATATTTGTAAGCCGGCTTAACGTCTCCGGCGGTAGTAAGGTTATACACGCCCAGATACTGAAGTTCTACCGGCTCGATCTCTTCTTCCTGAGTCAATCCGCTGAGCTCCAAGTCGCTTACGTCTACCGGGTTGCGTTCATCGTCGTCTATAGACGATTCGCTTGCGGATGATACGTCCTGCTGAGAAGCGGTTTGACCGCTTGAGCATGCGGAAAGAGAAACAAGAGTAGATGCTGCGAGCAGCGCAGCGATTATTCTTTTGGTTTTCATCTTAATCCTCCGTTTTAATTTGATAAAAAGCTCCTATTCTAAGCATTTTATATAAATATTTTATCATAATAAGCTGACCTGTTCAATAAACATTATAGCTAAAAAACCTGCCTTTATTTTGTGCATAATAAATAAACCGAGGTAAGAATTTTCTCCCCTCGGTTTATAATCGTATTTATGCTTTTATGCTTCGGAAGCGTCATCGCTCGGAGCAACGCCGTTCTTATTTGTGATAAGATCGTTATAATATGCTACCTGAGCGTCTATAACGGCGCTGTTTTCTTCTCTCATCTGAGTCCAGCTCTTGCCGTTAAGGGTTTCGTCACCGGACTGGAATACCACGTTGTCTATCATCTGTCTGATAAGATCTGCGGTGGTGTCGTCCATTCCGTAAGGCTCGTCTACTACCGGGTGATAATTTTCTATCTGCTGGAAGCCGAGGATAAAGTCGTACTGCTCTTCATTGTAATGCTTATCTTTCATAATGCTGTCTTTTGTGGTTTCGATAAGTGCCTCATCGGTCTTACTGAGCCGGCAGCAATTTATAAACACGGCGGCCTGTTCGACATGCTGAGCGTTTGCCGGTACCATATAGCCGAAAGTGGACATTGAGATATAATACTCATCAGCCTGGGGATCTCTGGGGAAGGGTACAAGGAAGAAATCCAGCGAGGGATCCTCCTCCATGCGCTGCGCATAACCTGCGAATTTCCATTCGCCCATTGCCTGGAACGCCGACAGTCCCTCTACCAACGGACCCTCGTCAACGTTCATATAATTTCCCTCGGGATAAAGCGCAAGACCCTCTCTCTTAAGATCCTGGAGGAAGTTAGCGGCACGCTCGATGTTCGGGTTTACAAGGTTGGATTTAAGCATACCGTCTTCGCCAATCTCAATAAGCGGAACACCGGTGGAATCAAATAGTGCGGTAGCGGTATATCCGTAAAGTCCCTGACGCTTTCCGTCCGGGTCGCTGTCCATAAAGTCCTGGATACATCTCTTGAATGAATTCCAATCCCAATCGCCTGAATCATAAAGATCCTTGGGATCGTCTATATGCAGCTCCGAGAACAGACCTCTGTTATACATAAGGAATATCGGGGATACATTGTATGACCACGGGTAGTAATAGTTGTGACCGCCCCACTTATACTTATTGATATAGCTTTCAAGACCCGCCCATTGAGGCGCGCTGAGATCCATGTAATCCTCAAGAGGAGTAAGCATGGATTTGGACATCATAAGAGGAAAGACGTTTTCGGTATAGTCGATGAGATCGGGCGATTCACCGGATGCTATGGCCGTCGTCAATCGTGCAGAGATAGCGTCCGAACCTACTACGGTGCATTTGATAGTGCAGTCGTAGTTTTCATTAAAGTATTTGTAAGCGGGTTTAACGTCTCCGGCGGTGGTTATATTATAACTGCCGAGATAGGTCAATTCCGCCGGCTCTATATTCTCCGCTTCGCTCAATCCGCCTAAGCTGAGATCGCTGACGTCAACGGGATTGCGGATATCGTCGTCTATCGACGATTCGTCCGAGCTTGCAGCCGTTGAAGCCGATTCCGTCGTCGTACCCGACGAGCAAGCCGATAGGGAAACTAATGCGCTTGCCGCGAGGAAAAATGCAATGCCTCTTTTTAATTTCATTGTTGTACCTCCGATTGTTGTCCGGTCAGAAATTGATATTCCTACCCGGATCGCTTTGTGTAATCGTTTACACACCTTATATATCTTATTATACCATAATCGTTTGAAAATATCAATAGTCAATTTAGTTAAAATAATTCTCCGGTTTTGTGGATAATATATAAAAAAAGAAAGGATAATTTATACCGCGCCGTTTTTGTCTATACTCGAGCAAAACGCGGACGAATTTCGGAAGATAGTGGGGGAGGAAAATTTCCTTGAGCATCACTCGAACCACTTGTCGCAAATTATCTACGATAAGCAAGAGCTGCATGAATATGAGCTTCGCAGCGAGAAATGGGACAGCCCGGTTATCGCGAAAACGATGGTGCAGCTGCTGAACGCTCTTTTCTCGGGTAAAACCACCGATGTACGGCGCATGCACAGGCTGACAGGCTCGGTGCTTATAATAGATGAAGTCCAGTCGCTGCCGATAAAATGCGTTTATATTTTCAACTTAGCTATGAACTTTTTATCCACGGTATATAGAGGCGGGTGTGGATATATCGTTCGGCTGCGTCGTAAGGATAATCGCGGGCATGGACAACGCTTGTTATCGTGCAAAGGCGCATTTCAAGTGGAATTACAACCGCCCCGAGCTTGCATGCGACCGCAATGTCGGAAAACACTTGTCCATCGCAAAAAAAGAATGATAGAGCGCGGCGGACGGCGCGATATTTTCTTAGGCACGCGCGAGTGTCAGGGCTATGTTGAGCCGTGCAAATTCGGTGAGGGCAGGGGATTTTACGACGGTAAGGGAGAAATTCCTTACAGCCTTATGTACCACGGCATAACCTACGCCGACGAAGCGGAAAACGAGGAGGATAAGGGACAGCTTACGGTGCGCTTTTGGAATCCGGTCATGATAAACTGCGTCATTGATTTTATCCCGCAGAAAGACTACACGATAAAGCGCCATATCAAACCGCAGGCGATAAAACCGTTCGGAAAAGATACCGATAACTTTGAAAAGTCGCCCGTTCACGCGGGGGCGTGGATCGATAAGAGCATTTGCTCTGGGTTTTGTTGATTTTTTCATATTTAATGGTATAATTCTATATGTGGAAGTTTGATAGTTCACAAAATGATTTTTTGAGTATAAATATTTTGAAAAATCCCAACCTTTTTAATTTTGCGTGTCTATATAGGTGAAAGCTTTCAAGAGGAGAAAACAAGTGAACAGACAAGACGTAGAGAAAACCATAACTGAACACATGAGGCCCATATTCGGATTTGCTCTTAAGAGGTGTAAAACTATACACGATGCAGAGGATCTGTCGCAGGAGATCATGATAAGAGCGTTCCGTGCGCTCATTGTCAAGGATGACGTTGCGGACATGGGAAAGTTCATCTGGACCGTTGCTTATAACACGCTAAGCAACTACTATCGCGACGCCGCTAAAAGTATGGTAGGTGTTTCTATTGATGAGGTCGCGGAGCTGATCGCAGATCCGAACTCTGAGCCGGATACCGATGATAATACAGAAGCTATCCATCGTCTTAAGACCGAGATCGCATACCTTTCTAAGCTGCAAAGAAGAATAGTGATCGCATATTACTTTGAGAATCGCAAGCAGGCAGATATTGCTCGGGAGCTGGGTATTCCTATCGGTACTGTCAAATGGCACTTGTTTGAAGCTAAAAAAGAATTGAAACGAGGTATGGATACGATGAGAAAAGCAAGTGAACTCAAGTTTAACCCTATTAAATTCCACTCCTACGGCATAAGCGGTTCCGTGGGCAAAAAATCCCTCGACGAGTTTTTCCGTTCCGCATTGGCTCAGAATATCTGCTACTGTGTGCGTAATACGGAAAAGACCATTAACGAGATCGCTGATGATCTGGGTGTTTCTCCCGTGTACGTGGAAACAGAAGTTGAATTCCTTGAGGAATACGGCTTTCTGCGGGCGCAAAAGGATAAGTACATTATCAACTTCATCATCAGCGAGCTGACAGCCAAATTGCTTACCATGCAAAACGATATGTATAAGCGCGCTGCCGGGCTGTTTGCTAACGATTTGTATGATGAATTGATATCCTCCGGCATTCTTGATGATCCGAATATTTTGTGTGAGCAGACCGACCGGCCTATCTCCCTGACCGAGTCTCCTAAAGCGGATATGAACTTCATTCTATGGTCGCTGATCCCTTATATAGCAGCTTTGTCCGGTGAAAAACTGATGGATAAAAAGATTTCATTTGAAGAAGCTGCGACGCTTCGTCCGGACGGCGCCCATAACATCTGTCACGCGTCCGTAGTTTCTGACGATATTGTTCTTCCGGAAGATTATGTATACATGAAAAATTGGTGCGGACCTATGTGGAATGACGATGGAAAGCACATTCTTTGGCAGATCGACAGCGAGTGGTCGGAACAGAGAGAAAAAAATGCCGGTTTGCAATACAGCGACGAGGCAAGGCGTGTGCTTTCTCTTTACGAGAGAGAAAAAGAGGATCTGCTTTCCAAAGATGAATATGCATGGCTTGCAGAGCGCGGGTATATAAAAACTAACGGAGATTATGGCGGGAATTTCAAATCCTCTTGGCAGATCGTTGTATTGGCAGGCAGGGAGATCCGGGATAAACTCCTTGCCGTCGGGGAACGGATCAAGGCGAAGTACCGGACTGAGTTTGATACGCTGAAAGCTCCCTATGCCGAGGCGGTACTGGAATCGGTACCTGCACATCTTAGAAAGGTTCAACAGTATGAATTGCAGTTTGTGTTCCATTCTGACGGCTGGTTCCTGCTGCATTGCATTACCGCTTTGCTAAAAAACGGTAAACTGCAACAGCCTACCCTCGAACAGAGAAAAGCATTGACCACGTTGATCGCTGATGTATAACCGTGAAATATCTTGCAATCGTTTTAACGATTTTTGTTTTACTGTCGCCCCATCCACGCGGGGGCGTGGATTGAAATACATTGCGTGTAAGTGCGACCTTGCGATTTGCAGCATCCCCATTCCCGCGCCGCGCGTCTTCAAATAACGACTAGGGCAGGAGAGTGCCATTACACAAAACAAAAAACCTCTTTTATCGCATAGCGGTAAGAGAGGTTTTTTAGTATAGGGAATAGGTCGAATGACAAGTAAATAGTTTTTACTGATCTGCTTATTCTTCCCAGTTATGATATACGTTTTGAACGTCGTCGTTGTCGTCCAGCGCTTCGAGCAGCAGCCCCATTTTCTTTACCTGTTCCTCATCCGAAAGCGTTGTATAAGTAGACGGCACCTGCTCCGCCTCGGCGGAAAGTACCTTGTAGCCCAGCTTTGAAAGCGCTTCGCCGACTTCTCCTACGCTTTTGGGATCGGTGGTTATCTCTATGCAGCCGTCCTCAAAGCTGAAATCGTCGCCGCCGCATTCCAAAATATCCTCCATCGCTTTATCCTCGTTGATATCGCCGTCCTCGTTGTCGATGACGATAACGCCCTGAAGATTGAACATAAACGATACGCAGCCGGTCGCGCCCATATTGCCGCCGAATTTATCAAAATAATGGCGTATCTCGCCGGCAGTCCTGTTCCTGTTGTCGGTAAGACAATCGACGATAACAGCGACTCCGCCCGGGCCGTAGCCCTCGTAAACGCAATTTTCGTAGTCGTTTTTCTCCCCGCCGCCTACAGCCTTCTTTATAAGCCTGTCGATGTTGTCGTTGGGGATATTGTTAGACTTAGCCTTTTGGATAAGGGTAGCCAGCTTTGCGTTGTTGTTGGGATCTCCGCCGCCCTCTTTTACCGCAACTATTATCTCTCTGCTTATCTTGGTGAATACTTTAGCTCTTGCGCCGTCTTTTTCACCCTTTTTCCTTTTGATAGTGCTCCATTTTGAATGTCCAGACATATTTTTCTCCTTATAAAATTTAATTTATTTGCTGAAAGCCCTGTCCTAAAACTTCCTTAGCGCTGTTTATTATCATAAATGCGTTAGGGTCGATTTCTTTGACAAAACGCTTTACTTTCACATATTCGTTTTTATGCACGGCACAGCATATAATTTTGGTCTCTGTCCCGTGATAAGCGCCGGAACCCTGTAAGAACGTGACGCCGCGTCCGGTCTCCATTATCCTTTTGGATATCTCCTCATACTTTGACGAGAATATCAGCAGCATCTTTCCTTCATAACTGCCGTAGATAAGAATATCCATCACCTTTGAGGATACAAAGATGGCGATGAGCGAATACAGACCCGCCTCTAAATTGCCGAAAGCGAATATAGCCGCGACTATTACCACCATATCTACCATGAATGTTATCACGCCTAAGCTCATTTGCGGAAATTTCCGGTTGATGAGCTTATTGATTATATCCGTACCGCCCGACGTACCCTCGCAGTAATAACACAGCCCCAGTCCCGCTCCCAGCAGTATGCCGCCGTATATCGCCGCGATTATCGTATCGCCCTCATATTTGGGCAGAAATTCAAAAACGTAGTCGGTCGCAACGGTTATCGTGATTATAGAGATTATCGTTTTGAACATCAGCAGCTTTCCGAGAAAGACAAAGCCGATTATCATTATCGGTATATTGAAGATAAGATACAGCAGACCCTCGCTGAGTCCAGTAAGGTGGGAAACTATCACCGCGATACCGGACACTCCTCCGGAAGCTATACCGTTAGGCGCGGCAAAGGTTTGCACTCCGCAGGCGAATAAAAAACCGCCTATAATTATTATCGGTATATCTTTAAGCAGCTTTGGTATGTGAAACGGTTTTTTCTGCTTTTCGGACTTTTTTGTTTTCTTGCGGGAGCTCATGGGATACCTCCTTATTTTTCCGGCGGTTCCAAAGCGTAGATAGTTTCAAAAAGCTCGTTCATGCGTTCATGCTGACCGGAAAGATACAGATAGCCGAACAATGCCTCCAGTCCGGTGGCGCGGTGATAATCTTTCGGGTTGCTTGAGCGGGGAACGTTGTTGCCGGTGGCGTTTCTTCCGCGCTTGAATATATCCAGCTCGTCGTCGGTAAGCAGCTTTTCTATCTGCTCCGACGCATAGGACTGAAATCCGGCGTTTACTTTTTTGACCGCCATACTGTGCAGAGTATGTATCGGCTTCGAGCCGCTTTTGACGATTTTTTCCCTTACCAGCACCTCATACACGCTGTCGCCGAAAAATGCCAGCGTCAGCGGGCTGAGCGCCCGTGCGTCCTTTTCGGACGTTATATCGTTCATATCAAAATCTCCGTATGAAAATATTAAGGCTCATCTCATATAATCGAATTCAAAATCGTAAATGGAAACGGTGTCGTTTTCCTGTATCCCCATTTCCTCCAGCTTGTCTATTATGCCGCTGAACCGCAGCACGCGCTGAAAGTACTGCAAGCTCTCATAATCGTCCATGTTGACGGTTTGCAGGATGGGGACTAAAAACGGCGCTTCAACGATATATATACCGTCCTCTTTTGTAATGGTAAAGCGCTTCTTTTTAAGCTCTTTTTCGTCCAGCTCGACCTGCGTCAAAGGCTCGATCTCGTAACGCTTTACCGGCGGCAGCTTGTCAAGCATAGCGGCGATATATTTTATAACGTCGTCGGTGCCGCGAGCCGCAGCCGCACAGCAGGAAAAGCAGGGAAGCCCCTTATCCTCTATGAACTTTCTGAAACTTTCCACCTGTTCTTCGCTTGCAAGGTCGACCTTGTTCATTACGACTATCTGCGGACGGGAGGCTATATCTTCCGAAAAATTTTTCAGCTCGAAATTTATCTTTTCAAAATCCTCCTGCGGGTCGCGTCCCTCGGTTCCGGAAACATCCACCACATGGACGATCATACGGCAGCGTTCAACATGCCGCAAAAACTCATGTCCGAGCCCGGCGCCGCCGCTCGCACCCTCGATAAGTCCGGGTATATCCGCCACGACAAAGGACTTTTCACCAAGGCTCACCACACCTAAAACCGGCGTTATCGTGGTGAAGTGGTAGTTAGCTATTTTGGGCTTGGCCGCGCTTACCACGCTGATAAAAGTGGATTTGCCGACGTTAGGGAATCCTACCAGCCCGACGTCCGCCAGCAGCTTTAATTCCAGCGTGACATTGTATTCCTCTCCGGGATAACCCGGCTTTGCGAACTTCGGTATCTGACGGGTGGCGGTAGCGAAATTCATGTTGCCTTTGCCGCCGTTGCCGCCCTTTGCGACTACTACCGGCTCGTCGTCCGAGATGTCGGCGAGTATCCTGCCGGTGTCCGCGTCTTTTACCAGAGTACCGCGCGGCACTCTTATGACGGTAGGCTCGGCGCTCTTTCCGGTCTTGCGGTTAGCGCCGCCTTTTTCGCCGTCGGGAGCGATATACTTTTTCTTATATCTGAAATCTATCAGAGTGGAAAGATTGTCGTCTGCGACAAACACTATATCGGAGCCTTTTCCGCCGTTTCCGCCGTCAGGTCCTCCCGCAGCGACATACTTTTCCCTATGGAAGGAGACAGCGCCGTTGCCGCCGTTTCCAGCCTTAATATATATATTTACTATATCGACAAACATATACTTCTCCTTTCATTTACAACAAAAAGGGCGGTTATCCCGCCCGTAATGTTTTATTCTCAGTCAGTATAAACGCTTACCTTTTTGCGACCCTTGTCGTAGCGCTCAAACTTTACCTTTCCGCTGACAAGCGCAAATAACGTATCGTCGGAACCGCGTCCCACATTATTGCCGGGATGAATGTGCGTACCTCTCTGGCGAACCAGTATATTGCCTGCCAGCACATACTGACCGTCGCCGCGCTTTACGCCAAGTCTTTTGGATTCGCTGTCACGTCCGTTCTTGGTAGAACCCATACCTTTTTTATGAGCGAAATGCTGTAAGCTTATCTTTATCATCGTTTTTTCCTTTCTCCGATTAGCTTTTTTTCTTGATACTTAACTTTATCTGTCCGTAGTCCTCGTTTATCGCACTCAGATGCGTGTAAAACGACGCTATCATGTCCGCCGCGTGTTTATCATACGGCTCGGCAAGCAGCAGGGAAGCGTAACCCTCGTTTTCGGGATCAACGTCTACCTCGGCTTTTGCCTTGATGAAATCGGTTATCGTGTTTACCGTCAGCATAAGAGCGCTTGAAACGCCCGCGCAGACAATATCCTGTCCGCTGCGGCTGTGATCTGAGTGTCCCAAAAGGGAAAACCCTACCAGCTTGCCGTCAGCCTCGGTAAAAACTGCCTTTATCATCTTATGCGTTGATAGCTTCTATCTTTACCTTGCTGTAGGGCTGTCTGTGACCCATCGTGCGCTTGCTGGACTTCTTGGGCTTGTAGGTGAACACCGTTATCTTCTTGCCCTTGCCGTTCTTGATGAGAGTAGCTTTAACGCTTGCTCCGTCTACATAAGGAGCGCCGACTACAGTACCGTCGTCCTTTCCGACCATTATCACCTTGTCAAAGGTGATCTCGCCTTCGGCGTCCAGCTTTTCCACGAAGATCTCGTCGCCCTCGTGTACCTGATACTGCTTTCCGCCGGTTTCAATAATTGCGTACATAATAATACCTCTTTCAAAATCTCGCTGTAAAAGGTGGGGTACACTCCGTATCCTCTTTATTTACCTTGAACATGCGGCAAGTCTTATTATATCAGAAGAAAAATAAAAAGTCAAGGGCTTTTTTGCGCTTTTTCCTTTATTTATCCTGATTTTTGCTTTTTTTAAGCTCTTTTTGTGCCGTTAAGTATACATTTTCCAGCTTTTCTCCGATAAGGCTTATATCCTTGTCCTCTACCGCCTTATAGCCGTTTTCCGCAAGAGAGGGCAGACTTCCCTCGATAACGCCGCGTATTTTGGTAACAAAATCCGCGTTGTCTTTCGCCTTATAAACTTCGTTTTCGGACAGCCACGAGAACGCCGGTATATCCCTTATTACAGCGGGGGCTTTAGCCGCGAGCGCCTCAAGCAGCACGATACCCTCGGTCTCCTCGTGGGTGGGGAAGATGTAAGCGTCGCAGCCGATATATGCTTTTTTGAGCTCCTCGGGCTGTACATATCCCGCAAAGCACAGGTTAGGCAGCTTGGTCTTTACAGCCTTGCGCACCTCGTGCGGCACGGTGAAAAGCGGCGTTTTGCCGAACCATATAAACTTATATTCCGGCATGGCTTTTGCCAGCTCGACAAAGTCCAGCACGCCTTTTCTGCGCAGGTAAAGTCCTACCGCCATTACCACCTTATCGTTTTCGGAATAGCCGAATTTTTTTCTGAAATCGGCTCTGTCCTCGGCTTTATGCTCAAAAAAACTCAGCCGCACGCCGTTTGATACCGCGAAGATAGGCTTTTTTATCCCGTATCCCTCCAGCAGCGATTTTGAATAATCGGTGGGGGTGAGTATCACATCTCCGAGGTTATAACAGGAGCATATCCATTTCTTGAACACGCCCGCAAACATATTCGACCCGATAAAGGAGTCCATGAAATCTTCCTTGGTGGAATGTGCGTGATATGCCACCGCCTTGCCGTTCTTATGCGCTTTTTTTGCGATACGGCGGGAGTTTAGCCCGTAGGTGTTTATATGAACGACGTCCCAGTCGGTATCGGAGGGCTTGTCGGTAAAAGCTATCCCGTGCTCGGTCAGCGCCTGCTTTTGGTGAAGAATGGCGCGTCCGAGCCCCGACACCTTTATAAATCTCATGTTTTCGGAATATAAAAGAACCTTCATACCTGCCTCCGGTTTCAGACGTTGAATCTGAATAAAACGACGTCGCCGTCGCGCATTACATAATCCTTGCCCTCCAGCCTTACCAGACCTTTTTCCTTGGCGGCGTTCATATTGCCGCACGCCATAAGATCGTCAAACGACACTATTTCCGCGCGGATAAAGCCTTTTTCAAAATCCGTGTGTATCTTTCCCGCTGCCTGCGGCGCTTTTGTACCCTTAGTTATAGTCCACGCCCTGACCTCCTGCGGTCCTGCGGTAAGATAGGAGATAAGCCCCAACAGACTGTAGCCGGTTTTTATTATGCGGGCAAGTCCCGATTGTTCCAGATTCAGCTCTGATAGGAACATTTGCTTGTCCTCGTCCTCCATATCCGCTATTTCCGCCTCTATCTGCGAAAATAGCGGATATGGAGGACGAGGACAAGCAAATG
>CANRII010000073.1 GCA_947630685.1 uncultured Ruminiclostridium sp.
GGGTATAGCGCTGCTTATCGGAATGAGTACCGTGATGTCCCGGCCGTCGCCGTTCTCTGCGTCGTTTACCGCGTCAATGAACGGGATAGACTGCATAGGAGCGTTTATCGGCAGCGTGTTCGGCTATCTTGTCACCGGAAGATTTGCCGAGTTCGTCACCGTATGCTCATCGCTGATGTCGGTCATGGCGGTGAGGCTGATAACCTACAGAATAAGATCCCGCGCCGCTGACTGGATATGCGCGGTGACTGCCGCCTGTTCGGTCTTTACCGCCGATTTCATCACCGCAAACGGCGTGCACGATATACTGATATGCTTTGCGCTGGGGCTTATCGCGGGAGCAGGCACGTTAGTATTTCTTAACGTAAAACGGCTGGTAAAGCAAAGAGAGACCGCCGCGCTAATTGTGAAAAACAGCCCTCTGAGCCTTATAAGCGTACTGTGCTTTGTAGGCATAGCGGCGAGCGTATTATCCTATTATTCATTTAATGTTTTCAATCTCGGTATAATAGTAAGCGGCGCTGCGGTATTGCTTACCGCGATGCGTTATAATATAGGAGCGGGCTGCCTGTGCGCGGCGGCTGCGGGTATCGGCATAGCGTCGGTCATGCCGCAGTACGGCTGCGCCGCGGCGGTCATGTGCTGTGCGGCGGCTGTAGGAAAGAGCTTTTCCGACGGTAAAAAGCTGGGCGGCGCGGGTGCATATGTGCTTTGCTCGACGCTGATAATAATGCTTTTCGGTATGAATGACGAAAATCTCGCGCTGACTGCGGACATGTTTATGTCGGCGGCGGTATTTCTGCTGCTGCCCGCGTCCTGGTGCGACCCTGAGCAGCAAATGCTTAATTACGAATATAATGAAAATTCTGTGCGTGCGTTATTTTCCCGCAGACTAAAATTTGCAAAAGCCGCGGTGGACGAGGTGCGCCGTACCGTAGACCTTACCGCCGAGCGGCTTGAGCAGCGGGACAAGCGTGATATCAGCTGGGTGTACGATTCCGCCTGCAACGAGGTATGCTCTCAATGCCGTTTTAATATGCGCTGCTGGGGACATGAATACGGCAAAAGCGCCGCGATGTTCTCCAAAATGGTAAAGCAGCTGAAAAACGGCGGAGAGATAACCGAGGAGCAGTTTACCGGCGAGCTTGCCGAGCGCTGCCCGAATAAGCGGCAGCTGTGCGGTCGGCTAAAGGATTTTTATAACTCTTATACCTCCTGCGAAGCGGAAAAACGCCGCGTCGCCCGTATGCGCGCGGTGCTGACGGTACAGCTTGCGGCGACGGAGAATCTGCTTGAGCAGCTTTCCGGCGAGATAGATATAGGAGAAGGCGACGTAAGACTTAACAAAATCGCGGGCGAGGTGCTGAAAAATCTCGGCTGCGAGGACTTAAGCGCCGTGAGCGTAAATGTCGGAGAACACGGCAGAATGTCGGTAGAGGCATATTCCGGAAAGGGCTTTTTCTGCTCAAAGCAGGAATTGTGCGAAGCGATGAGCCTGGCTCTGCGCAGCAGGTTCGATTTGCCGGTATTTGCGGGAGTGGGCGGCAGCTATAAGCTCAGCATGTTCACTAAAACGACGTATTTTTTAGATGTGGAAATTTGCCAGATAAGCAGGGAAGAGGGCGCGGCCTGCGGAGATTATTACGAGAGCTTTATAGACAGCAGCGGCACCGCTTATATTGTATTGTCGGACGGCATGGGTACCGGAAGCCGCGCAAGAGTGGATTCCTCCTTTGCCTGCGGTATGCTTATCCGTCTGCTTCAGGCGGGCGTCGGGATAGAAGCGGGACTCGGCATAATAAACATGTCGTTGATGGTGAAATCCTCCGACGAGAGCTTTGCAACGCTGGAGCTTTGTAAGATAGACCTTTACAACGGAAATGTTGAATTATACAAGGCTGGCAGCGCCAACACCTATATCCGCTGCGGCAGCGTTAATACCCGCTCAGGCTGTAAGGGTCTGCCGATGGGCGTGTGCGATACTCCGGTGTACGATAAGCAGACCTTCACTTTGGGAAACCGTGATATGATAGTGATGACCAGCGACGGCGCGCAGCTTAATGAAAAATGGCTTTACCGCGAAATGGCAAAGCCGGATATAGACCTTAAAGAATTATCCCGGCAGGTGGCTGAAACCGCGCGCTTTTACAGCGGCGATAAAAAAGCGGACGATATATCCGTTATAGCCATGCGGCTGTATAAATAAGAGCCTGTTCGCTCTTTCAAAATCGCTTTTACCATATCCCCTCTCTTTTGTGCGTAAAACGCTTCGCACCCCTCGGACGTTTTCGCACGCAAAAACATCCCCGCTTTCAGGAGCGCTTCCTGTCAGCGGGGATAAAATTTTATTTCATATTTTCTAATGTGTCGGCTAAACCGTCCAAGGCGGTAACTCCGAACAATTCTATAAGACCCTGATCGCAGCCTGCCGCGAGCTTCGGATCGATCGGCAGCCGTGCCGTTGCGTCTATATCGTACTGCTTAGCGATCTCTTCGATATGGCTCTCTCCGAAAACGCTGTGCTTTTTGCCGCAGTCTGGACATTCAAAATACGACATATTTTCAACTAATCCGAGTATCGGAATATTCATCATGCGCGCCATTTTTACCGCCTTGCCTACTATCATAGATACCAGCTCCTGCGGGGAAGTGACCACGATTATCCCGTCTACCGGGATAGACTGGAATACCGTAAGAGGCACATCGCCGGTCCCGGGAGGCATATCCACGAACATATAGTCGACGTCGTTCCAGATAACGTCGGTCCAAAACTGCTTTACCGCTCCCGCGATGACCGGACCGCGCCATACTACGGGGTCGGTATCGTTAGGCAGCAGCAGATTTATCGACATTATTTCTATACCTGTCTTGCTTTTTACGGGAATGATTCCGGTGTTGTCGCCCATCGCCTTTTCCTTTATGCCGAATGCTTTGGGGATAGACGGCCCGGTTATATCCGCGTCAAGTATAGCGGCCTGCCAGCCTTTTCTTTGCATCGTTACCGCCAGCATGGAAGTAACGAGAGATTTTCCCACGCCGCCCTTACCGCTGACTATTCCTATTACCTTTTTGATGTTAGACAGCTCGTTCGGCTTTTCAAGAAAGCTCTCCGGCTGATTTCTTGAGGAGCAGTTCTGAGAGCAGCTCCCGCAGTCATGTGTACAATCGCTCATTATATATTCTCCTTTTGGTGATTTGTCTTTAACTAGTATATCACCGTTTATATAAAAAATCAACCTTAATTTTTTTGCTTGCAGACATTTCTTATAGGTTTTATCTTGTTTTTTTTGAAAAAATCTGTTATACTATTTCTAGCAACAACATTTTCGGAGGCGACAAAATGGCGTATGTAAAATACAGCGGCAGCTTTAATTCTTCAAACGGTACGGACAGGTGCGCGTATTATGTTTACGTACCCGCCGAACAGCCGTACAAAGGCATAATCCAAGTATCCCACGGTATGCGCGAGTATATGGGACGTTATGATGAATTTGCGGATTTTTTCACCGATAAAGGCTATATAGTATGTGGAAACGACCATCTCGGCCACGGTAATACCGCGAAAACTCCCGATGATTACGGCTACTTTGCTCCGAAAGACGGGTGGAGCTATTTGGTAAACGACCTGCATCGGCTTACCCTGATAATGAAAAACAAATACCCGAATCTTAAATATTTGATCTACGGACACAGCATGGGCAGCTTTGTAGCAAGGCTGTACTGCTCGCGCTTTCCGAAAGTGCCTGACGCCGCTATTTTCTACGGAACAGGCGACGATAAGGCGCTGGCGGAGATAGGAGTGCGTGCGGCTCGTTCCGCCGTTATGATAAACGGAGAGCGTCATCGCAGCGAACGGCTCAATTCTATCGTGTTCGGCGCATATAACGAGCGGATAACTGACCGGCGCACCGATTATGATTGGCTGTCCCGTGACGAAGAGGAAGTGGACAAATTCATAAGCGACGAAAAGTGCGACTTCATTTTTACCTGCTCGGGGTTTGTAGATCTTACCATGCTGCTGAACCGCGTTTCCTCCCAGAAATGGGCGGATCAGATACCGAAGGATCTGCCGATACTGCTGGGCGGAGGCACAGATGATCCGGTAGGCGGTTACGGCAAGGGCGTGCTTAAAGTTTTTGAAAAGCTGATAATCAACGGCTGCCGTACCGATATAAAAATTTACCCCGGCGCGCGGCACGAGCTTCTCCACGAGATAAACAAGGACGAGGTCTACCACGATATGCTGACCTGGATAGAATATGCTTTGACGCTGGAAAGAAACAGGGGAGATAACTCATGACGGACGGATATATCAAGTCGGCGGCAGCTGCCGTAAGTATAAAAGTTGCAGATGTAGAATACAATACCGCCGCCATTATAAAAAAGGCGCGCGAGTTAGCCGAACTGGGAGTGCGGCTGGCGGTTTTCCCGGAGCTTTGCATTACGGGATACACCTGTCAGGATCTGTTTTTCCAGTCCGCTTTGCTGGACGCTGCGGAAAAGTCATTAGAGAAAATTTCCGCCGAGCTTGCCGACCTTGACATGATAACCGCGGTAGGTCTGCCTGTTCGCTATAAATCAAAGCTGTATAACTGCGCGGCGGTGCTTTATCACAGGCAAATACTCGGCTTTGTGCCAAAGCAGAATCTGCCGAATTACAACGAGTTTTACGAAAAGCGCCACTTCGCCGCTTGGAACGACGCGGACGGAGTAGTAATGCGCGGCGGCGTACCGTTCGGCAGCGGGATAATTTTTGTATGCGACGAGCTGCCGGAGTTTTCTTTCGCGGCGGAGATATGCGAGGATCTTTGGGCTCCCTGCCCGCCGTCCGGTGCGCTTGCTAAGTCGGGGGCGGCTGTTATTATAAATCTGTCCGCCGGCAATGAGATGACCGGCAAGGCGGATTATCGGCGGGAGCTTGTCAGCAATCAGTCCGCGCGGCTTATCGCGGGATATGTATATGCTTCCGCGGGAGAGGGAGAGTCAACGCAGGATCTTGTTTTTGCCGGACACAACATGATATGCGAAAACGGCGTGATTCTGGCGCAGAGCAAGCTGTTTTCCGGTGAAAGCGCCGTCAGCGAGATAGACGTTAAAATGCTGGATCACGAGCGCAGGAAAAACACCACGTTTTCCGTGGATACAAGCGGGTATACCGTGCGGTTTTCCATGCTGCCGGAAAGGACGGAGCTTACAAGATATATCACGCCCGCGCCTTTCGTTCCCACAGACAGCGGAGAAAAGGACAGGCGCTGTGAATTGATACTTACCATGCAGTCGGAGGGATTGAGAAAGCGGCTGGAGCATACTAACAGCAAGACTGCCGTTATCGGCGTATCGGGAGGGCTGGATTCTACATTAGCGCTTATAGTCTGCGCCAAAGCGATGGAGAGAGCCGGCAGATCAAACGCCGACATACTTGCGGTGACTATGCCGTGTTTCGGTACGACAAAGAGAACGCGCTCCAACGCCGAGCGGGTATGCAATGCGCTCGGTACTTCCTTCAAAGAAGTGGATATTACCGACAGCGTAAAGCAGCATTTTGCCGATATCGGGCATGATATTAACGACCACAGCGTGGTATTTGAAAACGGACAGGCGCGTGAACGCACGCAGGTGCTTATGGATATCGCAAACCAAAATAACGGGCTTGTTATAGGCACCGGCGATTTGTCGGAGCTTGCGCTCGGCTGGGCTACCTACAACGCAGACCATATGTCTATGTACGGCGTGAATTGCTCTGTACCTAAGACGCTTATCCGCCATTTGGTGAAATATTACGCGGATAATACCGATAATAAGCCGCTGAAAGACGCGCTTTACGATATACTGGATACTCCGGTCAGCCCGGAGCTGCTTCCGGCGGAAAACGGCGAGATATCCCAAAAGACCGAAGAGCTGGTAGGCCCTTACGAGCTGCACGACTTTTTCCTTTACTGCGCGATAAGACGCGGATATCCGCCGCGCAAGGTGTACAGGCTGGCTATTTATTCCTTTGACGGGAAATATCCCGCCGAAGTGGTCAAAAAGTGGCTGTGCATATTTTACAGGCGCTTTTTCTCGCAGCAGTTCAAGCGCTCCTGCCTGCCGGACGGTCCTAAGGTCGGTTCGGTGACGCTGTCGCCTCGCGGGGATTGGAGAATGCCAAGCGACGCGGTAAGTAAAATATGGCTTTCCGAAGCGGAAAACATCGATGCCGAATAATTTATTTGAATAAACAGCAAAAATCTTGCCGATAATTACCCTGCGGATAAATGCCGCGAAAGGAAGGTACTTATTATGGCAAGATTTTCTGTTTTTGACGGGGCGATGGTGATAGGGGCGATAGCGTCTATAATAGTGGGGAGCTTTACAGCGTTTGCCGAGGACTGCGACGCAAAGCCGGACGAGGTGCTGCGTCTGCATATAATAGCAAACTCAGACAGCGAGGAGGATCAATCGTTAAAGTATGATCTGAGGGATCATATGCTGTCGGATTTTTCGGATATATTCAGCGGTTGTGAAAACCTTGACGAGGCAAAAGCCGCCGCTAATGAAAATCTTGAGGAAATGCGGCAGTCGGCGCAGGAATTTATCCGGCGTCAGGGTTATGATTATACCGTTAAGTGCGAGCTTACCGACTGTTATTTTACCACGCGGCGCTATGGAAATTACACTCTTCCCGCCGGAGATTATACGGCGGTGCGGCTGATAATAGGCGAGGGCAAGGGCAAAAACTGGTGGTGCGTAATGTTTCCTCCCTTGTGCCTGCCTGCCGCCGGAGAGTTTTTTACCGACGCGCAGAGTCGGGAAATAGAAAACACCGCTGTTATCGAGCCGAGATTCGCGCTGTTTGAATGGCTGCAATCTCTGTTTTGCGGGTGATCGGTACGAACGGTAGGAATATACTGCCGTTCGTTTTTCTTGCTTTTTATCCTAAAATATGTTATACTTGATTCGCTGATACAAAAGGAGTCTTTATATGCTTAATATCACTATATGCGACGATAATGCGCAGGAGCGCGGATACATAAAGTCCCTCGTTCTCGGCTGGGCGGAACAGTCAGGAACGGAGGCTTATGTGCGTGAATATCCGTCCGCGCAGTCGCTGTTGTTTGCATATGAAGACGAATCGCCGGATATTTTGCTGCTTGACATCGAAATGCCGGGAATGAACGGGGTAGAGCTTGCGAAAAAGCTGCGCGCTCGTAGGCAGACTGCGCAGATAATTTTCATAACCGGATATCCTGATTTTATCGCGGAGGGCTATGAGGTCGAGGCGCTGCACTATCTTTTGAAACCGGTCAGTCCGGAAAAATTGTCCGAGGTGCTTTATCGTGCGGCGGTTAAAATTTCACAGACCGAGAAGAAAATTTTAGTACCGCATGACGGCGGCGAGATTGCTTTGCCGCTCAGCGAAATACACTTTATCGAGGCGCAGCGGCAGTATTGCGTTATCTTTGCGGCTTCGGGCGAGTATAGGCTGAAAACGCCGATATCCGAGCTTGAAACGCGGCTTGACGGATATTTTCTGAGGGTACAGCGGTCGTTTATAGTGAACCTTAGGGAGGTTTTACGGATAAACCGCACAGAATTAATATTAAAAAGCGGCGCGGCAGTACCTATAAGCAGGGGTATGGCAAAAACGGTAAGCAAAAAAATAATCGAGCTGTTTTAGGTGATAAATATGCTGTTTGAAAGACTTATCAACAAAAAAATCGAGCGCTATCAGTCGGAGCTCTTGCAAAAATACTGCGACGAGGTGGAATCCATGTACCGCAAAATGCGCGGCTGGCGGCATGACTATCACAATCATATCCAGGCTATGCAGGCTTCTATGGCGCTCGGAAAATACGACGAGGTAAACCGCTATCTTTCAGACCTTAACGATGACCTTACGAACGTCGATACGGTCATAAAGACAGGGCGGGTGATGGTGGACGCTATCTTAAACGGCAAGCTGAACATCGCCGCACAAAACGGGATACCTGTAAACGCCAAGGCGAAGATACCCGACGGCACGCCTGTTTCGGATATCGACCTTTGCGTTATTATCGGTAATCTTTTAGATAACGCCATAGAGGAAAATAAACGTCTTGACGGCTCTCCCCGTTTTATTCGTGTTTACATAGGCAGGAAAAATACACAGTTTTATCTTTCGGTGACGAACGCGGCGGGCAAGAAACAACCGAAGAACGCCGCGGGCTATTCCTCCTCAAAAGGGGTAGAACACGGCTTCGGACTTGCGCGGGTGGAGGCGGTCGTGAAAAAGTACGGCGGTTATTTTTCGGCGGACAGCGAGGACGGCGGGTTCACAGCGGAGATACTTATACCGCTGAATAATAACGATCAGGCTGCGGAGTGATTTTCGCAGCCTGTTTTGCATTTCGTACTACAAAATTTACATTTCGTACCCAAGGTAAACATTTTTGATTTTTTATATGCTATGATAGGGCAAGAGGTTATAAGTTTTGAAAAATAAATTTTCCGGACTTTGCGCTTTACAAAACTTGAAAGGAGAGCTTCTTTGTAAGCATGTTCACAAAAATGTCCAAAAAGAAAAAAGAAAAGGAGCAAAAGCATAAACCGAAATACGGTATATTTTCCTGCGTGAGGTATATCTATCGCATTTTGTGGGAAAACGAGCGTTTTTTGGTGTTCGTGGGGCTGGCGGTCGTGCCGTTGTCGCTTTTGGCGGCGGCATTCGGACTATACGCGACTCCCGCGATAATAGACGCCCTCGGCGGCTACTCGGATTTCGGATATATCGCGCTTGTCGTTGCGGGGATAGTTTTAGCTCGCGCAATAGTAAATACCGCAAACGGAATGCTCCAAATGCTCGTAGACCATTCCGAAAACCACATCATGGCGCTTTTGTCGTATAAATCTATCGAGGCGTTGAGGCTTTGCGACTATTGCCTTCATTACGACGTAAATCACCGCGCGATCTGCGAAAGGGCGGGCGCAGGCGTTAGAGATCACTCTCACGCCATCCACTTCCCGATGATTTTCGCCGAGACCGTCGGTGAGATAATTAAATTCTTCCTCTTCGGCGCGACGGTGTCAATGCTCCACCCCGCGCTGGTACTGCTGCTTATCGTCGGCGCGATGATAGACCGCAGAATGTCTGATTGGCAATGGCGCAAACATTATGAGGAGCGGGACGGGCGCAACGCAGCCGAGCGCAAGCGGGACTATATTTCCTCTAACATTACCCGCGACCTTGGCTATCAGAAAGAAATTCGGCTTTACGGCATGGCAAAGCCGCTTTCCGAGCGGTTTTCAAGGCATATCGAAGAGTGCCTCGGATGGCAGAAAAAGCATGAGCGCCGAGGGTTTCTGGTATCTCTGGCAGGCTTTGTCACGGTGCTTTTGCGGGACGGTTTAGCCTATGCTCTTCTTATATATAAAGCGCTTTCGGGCGAGGTAGACGCGGCGCAGTTCGTCCTCTATTTCTCTGCAATAAGCTCTCTTGCGGGACTCTTGGGCGGTATGGCATGGCGCTTTCAGCAAATCAAGGAGGGTTCGGCACAGATAAGCGACATTCGCGAGCAGATAGAATACGAGGGAAAGCTCAACCTCGGCGAGGGTATCGCGCTGCCAAAAAAGCCGTTTTCTATTGAGTTTAGAAACGTCACGTTCAAATATCCGCAGGGTGAGAAAAATGTTTTGGAGCATGTTTCGTTTAAGATAGAGCCGTGCGAGAAGATAGCGCTTGTCGGCTTAAACGGCGCGGGAAAGACCACGCTGGTAAGAATGATGTGCGGGCTGATATTGCCCGACGAGGGAGAGGTGCTGCTCGACGGTCACACCCTCTTTGAATACAACCGCGACGAGATGTATTCGCTGTTCGGGCTTATCCCGCAGAAATACAGCCTGCTGCCGGTGTCGCTTGAAAAGAACATCGCCTGTACCGTAAACGAGGAGGAAATAGACCGCAAAAGGCTTTGGCGCGCGGTCGAGCTGTCGGGCTTCAAAGAAAAGGCAAAAAGCCTGCCGCTTGGCTTAAAAACGCCGTTAGACCGCACGGTAAACGACGACGCGGTAGATCTTTCCGGAGGGGAAAAGCAAAGGCTGCTGCTTGCAAGGCTGATCTATAAAGACCCGCTTTGTATGATATTGGACGAGCCGACTGCGGCGCTTGACCCGATAGCGGAGGACAAAATGTACCGCCGCTACAACGACATAGCGGAAAATTCCACCTCGATATTTATTTCCCACTGCCTCGCCTCCACCCGCTTTTGCGACAGGATATTTCTTTTAGACGGCGCGAATTTTGCCGAGGTCGGAACGCATGAGGAGCTTATGGCAAAGCATGGAAAATACCGCGAGCTGTTCGACGTTCAGGCAAAATATTATCAGGAGGAGGTGCAGAAAAATGGCTAAAACACGACTTAAAGACGACATTTCCTGCCTTAAGAGGGCAATGAAGATATGGCGGGAATACGCGCCTAAATACTGGACTTTTTCTATGATCAGAAAGGTTTTACAGCGTGTCTCGGCCTACTTTTCCCTCATGATGTCGGCGCTTTTGCTCGACGAAATATCCGGAGCGAGAGATGAGAAAAGATTAATAATTTTCGCCTGCCTTACCGTTTTCGGAGGATTTTTGTTCTCGGTTCTGTCCCGCGCCGCACAGATGAAAGAGAGCATTTTGGACAGCCGGAATTATTACAAATATACCCAAATCATGTTCGACGCGAACTGCAAGCTGCAATATGAGCACCTCGAAAACCCCGACGTCAGGCTATTGAGCGAGAAGATAGACGCAAACACGAGGACTATTTACGGCGGATTGATGAGCGTTTTGAATACCGCCGTCCCGAGCATGGCAGAGGCGCTGACCGATGTCGTTTTATCGCTCTCGCTGACTGCCGCCGCGCTCTTTGCAAGCGCTAACGGGCAGTTTACCGGAATATTAGGGATCATCAATTCCAAAGCGTCGAGCTGCTTAATGCTCATAATGATTGTGGCATTTTCGGCGCTGACGGTAAAGCTTCGGATCGCCCGCAGAAAGCGCGTGGATGAGGCGCGGGAGGAGATCTCGCTCACAAACCGCCAGTACATGGCTTACGACCACCTCTGGGGCGAGGATATGACGATTTTCGGGCT
>CANRII010000074.1 GCA_947630685.1 uncultured Ruminiclostridium sp.
TCACCTATATATTTATACAAAATTATCCCTCCCCTTTATGGGGAGGGATAATTTTATGAACACATAAGGGGTTCGGGGAGCAATTTGCTCCCCGACGGGGTTTGGGGCAGAGCCCCAAAAAGCTTAATTATTCCTCAGCATATCCCTATAATCCCAAATATACTTAACTCCGGAGATCACCGTTAAGATCACCGATATATAGATAAGCACGTCGCTGATAAGCTGGACGGGGAACGCCGCCGCGTCTATCACCGAGAGGTTTACGAGTATATGCAGTATAAGTATTATAGATACCGTCGCCATGGTGGAGGCGGTCTTCAGCTTGCCCCAGATATTCGCGGCGATGACCGTTTTGCTTTCGCTGCCGGCGGCTATCAATCTTACACCGGACACGGCGAACTCCCGCGCGGTTATCAATGCCGCAGCCCAGGCGGAACACCAGCCCAGCTGCACAAAGCAGATAAGCGCGCTTATCACAAGTATTTTGTCCGCCAGCGGGTCTAAAAATTTGCCGAAATCCGTCACCATGTTGTTCTTTCTTGCAATTTTGCCGTCGAACAGGTCGGTTATGCTCGCTGCGGCAAACAACAGCGCCGCCCACAGGAAATTCAGCGGTATCCATGCTTCCGTCAGCATGAACAGCACGAAAAACGGCACCAGTATCACTCTTAACAATGTCAGCTTGTTAGCAAGATTCATAATTCCTCCGTTGTCAGATACGCTCTCCCAGCAGATTGTAGTCCATTATATCGGTTATCTTCACCTGTACAAAATCTCCCACGCGCGCACGCATACCCTTGCCGCAGGTGAAATATATCATTCCGTCTATCTCCGGCGCGAAGTGCATAGACCGCCCGAAATACATGCCGGACAGCCGGTCGTACCCCTCGCACACCGTTTCAACGCTCTTCCCGATAAAGCCCGCGTGATATTCGCTAAGGCGTATCTCCTGCTCTTTGGTGATGATATCGGCGCGGCGCTGCTTTTCCTTGTCGTTTATCTGATTCGGCATTTCGGCAGCGGGGGTATCCTCCTCAGCTGAGTAGGCAAAGCACCCCATTCTTTCAAAGCCCATATCGTTGGCAAATTCCGCAAGGGCGGAAAACTGCTCCTCCGTTTCACCCGGGAACCCCACCAAAAGCGTAGTGCGCAGCACTATCCCCGGTATCTCCCTGCGCAGCTTGGCGAATAACTCCCTAAGCGAACGCTCGTCGCCTTTGCGGTTCATCGCCTTCAGTATGTCGGCGTCACAATGCTGTATCGGGATATCAAGGTAATTCAGCACCTTTTCCTCGCTTTTTATCGTTTCGATAAGCTCGTCGGTGATCCTGTCGGGATAACAGTATAACAGCCGTATCCACTTTATATTTTCTATCTTGCAGAGCTTATGCAAAAGCTCCGGCAGCGCGTATTTTCCGTATAGATCCGTTCCGTAAGCGGTGACGTCCTGCGCAACTACTACCAGCTCTCTAACGCCGTTTTCGGCGAGCCGCTCGGCTTCTTTTATGATGTTCTCCATCGGGCGGGAACGCATATTTCCCCTGATAAGCGGTATCGCGCAGTAAGAACAGCGGTTGGAGCAGCCGTCCGCTATCCTTAAATAAGCGTAGTGCGGCAGGGTGCCCAGCATTCGCTCACCCTCCATGTTGTGCTTGTCCTTGTCGTCAAATATTATCACCCGCTTGTCCAGTAATACCGAGTTTATAACTTCAACGATATCGTCGTTTTTCGCTATGCCTAAAACCGCGTCTATCTCGGGAAATTCCTCGTCCATCTGCTTTTGGTAACGCTCGGCAAGGCAGCCGGTGACTATTATCTTTTTATTTATGCCGTCGTTCTTGCGGTCGATAGCCTCCATTATCTCTTCAAGCGCCTCTTCCTTTGCGCTTTGGATAAAGCCGCAGGTGTTTATCACCACCACGTCGGCAAGCCCCGGCTCGCTGACTAATTTATAGCCCGCGTCCCGTATTTTAGCCATCATAAGCTCCGCGTCGCATTGGTTCTTCGGACAGCCCAGCGACACCACGCCGACCTTAACAACATTCTCCATTTTTCTGTGATCTCCTTCTGTTAACTTTTGTTTTGTTGCGTTAAAGCCGCCTACTGCTCCTCTTTCACCTTTCTAAGCGCGGATTTGATATCCTCGTAATCATACCCTCTTCTTGCCAAAGCGGCGGTGACGCGCTGAACGCTCTGACGGTCGGAGAAGTCCAGCTTTGAAAGATACTTCTTTTCAATAAACTCTACCAGCTTGTCAAAAAAATCCTCGCTGTCGTACTCCTGTTCGTTTTCCCGAATACAGCTGTCGGGCAAGCCCCGCCGCTTCAGCTCGAAACGGATCTTCGACTTGCCCCAGCCCTTATTCATGTATTGCCTGTACAGCTTATTTGCGTACTTTTCCTCGTCGATATAGCCGTACTCCGCCATAAGCTCGGTAACTTCCTCGCAAAGCTCGGCGGGATAGTTCTTTATCAGCTTATCGTACAGCTCTTTTTTGGAATGGTCGCGCGCGGCGAGAATGTACATCGCTCTTCTCTTGGCGCGGATACGCAGCCCGTCGTCGCTCATTACCCGTCAAGCTCCTCGGGAGCGAACTCCTCAAAATCGTCGCTGTCCGCGTCTACCACGACATCCTTTTTATTGCCTTTCTTTTTCTTAGCGGGAGCAGGCTCGGCGTTTCCGGCAGGCTCGGAAATTTCAACATTGTCCGGATTATCGGACACAATATCTGGTTCGATCATATCGTCGTCCTCCGAGGCGGTAAGGTCTAATTTCTCCATGTTCTCGGCTATCTTCTGTTCCAGCTCGGCGCGTAAAGATTCGTTATCGCGGATATATTTCTTGGCGTTTTCTCTGCCCTGACCCAAACGCTCGCCGTTATAGCTGAACCATGCGCCGCTCTTTTTGATAAAGCCGAGCTCTTCGCCCATGGTGAGTATCTCGCCGAGTCTGGAGATACCCTCGCCGAATATCATATCGAATTCCGTTTCCTTGAACGGCGGCGCTACCTTGTTCTTTACCACCTTGCATCTGGTGACGTAGCCTATGATCTCCCCGTCGTCCAGTATCTTATCGCCCTTGCGCACCTCTATGCGGACGCTGGCGTAGAATTTCAGCGCGCGGCCGCCGGGAGTGGTCTCCGGGTTGCCGTACATCGTACCTATCTTTTCACGCACCTGATTTATGAATATCGCGACGGTGTTGGATTTTGAGATAACGCTTGTGAGCTTTCTCAAAGCGGCGGACATCAGCCTTGCCTGCACGCCGACAAAGGAATCTCCTATCTCGCCGTCTATCTCCGCCCTTGTCACCATAGCGGCGACCGAGTCCAAAACGATTATATCCACCGCGCCGGAACGCGCCAGCGTTTCCATTATCTCTAATGCCTGCTCTCCGGTGTCCGGCTGGGAAACTATCAGATTATCTATATCCACGCCGAGCTTTTTAGCGTAGATAGGATCCAGCGCATGCTCAACGTCTATGAACGCCGCCTGTCCGCCCAGCTTTTGCATTTCGGCTATCGCATGGAGCGTGACGGTGGTCTTACCGCCGGATTCCGGACCGTATATCTCGGTTATCCTGCCCTTGGGAAGACCGCCGATACCCAGCGCAAGGTCAAGCCCTATCGAACCGGTGGGCACGGATTCAATATTTATCTTCTCGTTGTTCTGCTTGCCCAAAAACATTACCGAGCCCTGTCCGTACTGCTTGGTTATCTGCGCCATCGCGGTATCCAGCGCCTTTTTCTTTTCCTCCGGAGTCGCCGGGTGGTTGACGGTCGGAACGACCGGTTTTTTAGCTTTTGCCATATCTCAAAAGTCCTTTCTGTTTTCTTTTTCGGATTTATTTTATCATAAACATTGTACAATAAAAATCACAGAGCGCTAAATTCTCCGCAGACGGCGCGCGGCAGTCCCGCAAGGTCGTTATACACTTTGGGAGAAAGCCCCGCGTTTTGCATAAGTATACATACCGCGTCTGCCTCTCCGTCGCCGCATTCCACCGCGAACAGCCCGTCCGGCGAGAGCTTTGCTTTCCACTCGGTAAAGAGCCTGCGGTAGAAGTCCAGCCCGTCCTTTCCGCCGTACAAAGCTAATTCCGGCTCGAACCGCACCTCGCGCTGCAACTGCCGCATTTCCCTTTCGCTGACGTAGGGCGGGTTGCAAACTATCACCGACAGACTGCCGTCCGGTATCGTATCCCGAACCGCTTTATCGAAAATATCTCCCTTTATAAGGGTCAATTTATCGGACAGAGAATGCAGCGCTATATTATCCGCGCAGTATTTTGCCGCGTTGGTCGATATTTCTATCTCGAAGCCGTTGCAGCCGGTATATTTTGCCGCCGCTATCCCGATACAGCCGGTACCGGCGCATAAGTCGGCAAAGCGGCCGCCTGCTGTTTTCAAGCGGTCTATCACAAGCTCCGCGACGGTTTCTGTGTCCTGCCGCGGGATAAGCACGCCGCTGCCTACCTTAAAATCCAATCCGTAAAATTCCCAATGCCCGAAGATATATTGCAGAGGCTCGCCGTTTTTCCGACGGTCTGCCGCGTCAAGGCATTTGCGCCATTCCTCGCTGTTTTCTTTTAGGGAACAGCCGCCGCAGTATTCCTTTATTATCTGCCGCGCCTCAAAGCCCGCGTCCTCGCCGGATACGTCCGCAAGCAAAGCGGATAATCTGCGCTGTGCGTCTATCACCATTTCGCCTCTTCCGGGTCATCCGGCAGTACCGGCAGCATGGAGGCTATAGCGACCTCTATCATCTCATCGTCCGGCTCTTTAGTGGTAAGCCTTTGTACCGCGAGCCCCGGCGCGGATATTATTCGGGTGAACAGGTTGCCGTAGTTTCCCGCAAGGCGGATAAGCTCATAGGATATACCCACCACTACAGGCAAGAACAGCAGCTTGAAGAATATTCTCAGCAGGTCGCCGACAAATTTCGATACTCCCCACGCCGATACGAATAATTCGCTGTTTATCGGCAAAACAGTATACACAAGTATGCTGATAGCGAGGGTAAGGAAGATAAAGCTGGTGCCGCAGCGCGGATGAAAGCGCTTGTACTTGCGCACGTTCTCTACCGTCAATTCCTCGCGGTTCTCGTAACAGAAAATGGTCTTATGCTCCGCCCCGTGATACATATATAACCTTTTCATGGTCTTCATCTTGGAGGTGAGCCACATATAAAACAGGAATATCCCTATTTTAAGGATACCCTCGATAAGCGAGCGAAACGGCGATATATCTGTGTCCCCGAAAAGATACTGTATACCGGTAAAGATAAAGGTCGGCAGCATTACAAACAGTCCCACCGCAAGCGCTATACCCAGTACCGTCGATATCACCATTATCACGGCGTCTTCCTTGGAGGTCTTTTCTTTCTCGTCGGAATTTGTCGCCGCCGAATTACCGGAATCTGTCGAATTATCATTATTTGTCGAAACCGAAGTATCGTTACCTGCCGTATCGTCGAGATTTGTCACAGCCGAATTACCGGAATTTGTCGAATCGGCGTTATCTGTCGAAATCAAAGCGTCGTTGCCCGCCGTATCGTCGAGATTTGTCACAGCCGAATTACCGGAATTTGTCGAAATGTCGGAATTTATCGAAGGATCAACAGATTTTTTCGGTTCGTCGTCGTCATCGTCGAACATGCCGCTTATCTCGCCGGACTTATTTATATATTTGTAGCCGTCCTTGAGCTGCCCCACGAAATTAAAGCAGCCGCGGATAAACGGGGCTTTATTATACCATTTTCTCTCCTTTAAGTCCCACGTTTCGGTATATATCGAGCGGTCGGGCTTTCTTACCGCCATGCAGCCCTTTTTCGGGCCTAACATCATAACGCCCTCTATAAGCGCCTGTCCGCCGACCTTTGTCTTGAATGCCGGACAGGTCTTGTTGTCAGTCTTGCTCATCTTGCTCCTTTTCTGCTTGCTGGACTATCTTTTTAATAAGCGGCAAAGTTATCTCCACGCGGGTGTATTTGCCCTCCTCGCTGGTAACGGTGAGCGTTCCCATATGGGCGGTAACTATCTCGTCCGCGACCGCCAGCCCTATACCCGAGCCGCGGACGGTGTTGTTTGCCTTATAGAATTTTGATTTTATTTTGGGAAGATCGGCGGGCGATATACCGCAGCCGTCGTCCTGCACCGACACCGTGACGGTATCGTTATTTATCTCGGTATCTATGTCGATATGCCCGCCCTCGCGGGAATATTTCACCGCGTTGTCTATGATATTTATAAACACCTGCCGCATACGGCTGCGGTCGCCGTAGATCATCGCTATATGCTGCGGGTCGTCGTAGCTTATGGTCTTATGCTCCTTGCGCGCGCGCTCGGAGTAGATTATCACCGCGTCGGTAAGCTCCGCGAACAGGTCGGTATTTTCCTTGTTCAGTTTGAAATGACCGCTTTGTATCTTGGAAAAGTCTAACAGCTCCTCCACCATATCGGAAAGTCTGCCGGTCTCCTCCGAGATTATCTCCATGCCCTTTGCGGCGGTCTCGCGGTCGTCGAGGCTCTGCGCCACCGTTTCGCTCCAGCCTTTTATGGCGGTGAGCGGCGTTCTCAGCTCATGGGATACCGAGGAGATGAAGTCGTTTTTGATACTCTCGGAGTTTTGCAGCTCGCCCGCCATGTAATTGAACACATCGCAAAGCTCGCCCAGCTCGTCGTCGGTCTTAGGCTCTATCCTTACCGAAAAGTCCCCCCGCGCTATCTGCTGAGCGTTCGCGCTTATCTGGCGCAGCGGCTTTACTATCGAGCGGATAAAATACAGCCCCAGCATGAGCATGAGCAGCAGTACCGCGCAGCTCACCGAGATTATGAACACCATCGTAACGCCCAGCTGCATGTCCACCTTTGAAAGTGAAGTCACCACGCGGATGGCGCTGTAATTATCGTCGGGAATGTCTATCAGCGTAGTAGCCGCCATCACCTTTTCCCCGTTTTCCTGGTAGCCGGTGAAAACTCCGCTGCCGGTGCTGTCCTGCCGCGCCGCCTCAAGGTCGGGCATGGCGTAATCCTTTGACGGAGCGAAGCCGCTGGAGGTTATTATCACCTCATTGTCGGAGTTTATCATCATAAGCTCCATGCGGTCCTTGCGCTCAAAGCTCTCCACCGCGCGCCGTATCTCGGTATTGCCGTTTGCCGCGGCGGAGCTGTAATAGCGCGTTAATACCGACGAGATAACGTTGAGCTCGCCTTTCAGCGACTGTTCCACCGAGGAATAAAAGTAGGTGCGCAGCAAGGCGTATAACACACCGTCCAGCAGTACCAATACGATTATGACCGCGCTGAAGCTCTTTAAGAACCAGCGGTTGGCTATGGTGTTATGTGCCGCCATGCGGTGCGTCCTCCTTTATTCGGGTTTTTTCTCCGGCGATTTTGTAAGCTCTCCGTTAGCGGCAAGCTCGTCCACGCACCATTTATAGCCGAAGCCCCAGATAGTTGAGATATACTTCGGGTTGGAGGGGTCCTCCTCTATCTTCATGCGAAGTCTGCGGATATTTACGTCCACTATCTTATCGTCGCCGTAATAAGCGTCGCCCCAGATACGGGTGAGTATGCTCTTGCGGTCCAGCGCGGAGCCGGAGTTCTCCATAAAATATTCTAGCAGCTGATACTCCACCTGCGTTATCTCTATGTTTACGCCGTTTTTGGTAAACAGGCGGCTTTTGGTGTTTATCGAAAAAGGTCCGGAGATAAGCGTTCTGCCCTTGTCCTCGGTCTTTGAGCCGGTCACCGCCACCCGACGGTATACCGCGTCCACGCGGGCGACAAGCTCGGTCGGGGAAAACGGCTTAGTGACGTAATCGTCCGCGCCTTGGGTAAGGCTGCGTATCTTGTCTACCTCCTGGCTTTTTGCGGAAAGCATGATTATCCCCATAGTGTCGCTTTTCTGCCTTAACCAGCGGCAAAGCTCGGTGCCGTCCATTCCCGGCATCATGATGTCCAGCAGCGCGATATCTATCATGCCGCCGTAGTGTATGTATGCGTCCATAGCCTGAGAGGCGTTGGTAACGTCTATCACGTCATAGCCGGAACGCTTTAGGTTTATCACTACAAAATCGCGTATCGCGTCCTCGTCCTCGCAGACAAGTATCCTTTTCATATCCGTTCCCCCTTTATGACGGTATTACGGTAAGCGCCGACGCTATCTCGTCCTGAGTAAGCGACAGCCCCTGATATTCAATGTTCTTTATATATACCTGCGTCGTATCGTTAGACCCCGCGAGCGTAAAGCCGTCCTTTTCTATCTGCGACTGACTGTAAGCGTCGGCATTGTCGGCGGTTTTTATGGTAAACACCGCGTCCCGCTCTTTGTCGTTTGCAGTCCAGAACACCGTCGTGCGGCTGTCCGCGTTGTATTCCGCGGTCACTACGCCCTCCCACCGGTTGGGAAGCGCAAACTGATAGCTCCCTGCCGGATCGACGTACATATTCACCACGCGGTTTATTTCTCCCGAAATTTGAGAGAACCACCAGATAGTATTCATTTGTTCGGGATAGGTAAGGCTTTCATAGCCCGGCAATACCGAAGTCATAGGCACGTCGAGAATGCCGTCGCCGTTTATATCGCGGGTGTTCTGCTTTGGCGTGAGCGCGTTCGTCCTGCGGTTGTAGGAGGTCGGACTGCCGTTGAACAAAAAGCTGTCCGCCGTCACAAAGCCGTTGCCGTTGAAATAAAGCAGCTCGGTGGAATACTGATTCTCCGCTATAAGATAATCCACCGCCGCGCAGAACATCTTGCTGCCGTTGGGATTTTTATAATATCCGGTAGTTATAAGGTCGTATTCCGCTATATTCCGGCTGAGCGTCACCGGAGCGTAGGGCTGATATATACCGCCCTCCTCGTTGCAGCCGTAGACCGAAAAGACCGCGGGCATGGTCTGAGTAGGACGGGAAAAGGTCAGCAGCAGCTGGGTCGAATTTCCTATAACGTCGGCTACTTTGTACTGCGATACCGTAAGCTGCGAAAGCTCATGCGGCGTATTATCGGAATAGCTCACCACCGACAGCAGCTTTTCCTGGCTGTTCAGCGCCGAGTAGGTGATTATAGCTTTCGGACTGTCGCTTCCAAGTAGGGAAAACTCTACGCTTTCCACCTGCACGCCCGCCGCCGCCATTTCATATACGCTGTGCCAAGCGCCGTTTGGATCGCGGTCAAGAAAGCCGATACGCAGCCCCGCCTCTCTTTGATTGGCGGCGTCTATATCGGAGCTTTTCCGCTCAAAAAACACCATCGCCTCGTTAGAGCCGTCCGTGTCAAAATCGTTCACCACGAAAGCGCCGAGGTGTTCTCCCATTCTCGGGTACCTCAGCTCAATGTTTCCCGCCGCCTCGGTAAGGGCGGTGTATATCTCGGTCTGCTCGTCCGACAGCTTAGGCGGAGAAAGCAGCGTGTCCACCGACAGATTGAGCGAACAGCCGGACAATGTAAGCGCTATCGCGGCGATCGCCGTCAGCTTTTTTGCTATCCTCATTTTTTTGAATACTCGTCTAATATCGCGTCTATATCGTATTTGTCAAACTCCTTATTTTCGGGAGCTTTAACTTCGTTATTTTGCGGAATATCCGCCGTGCTCTCTACGGGAATATTCTCCGTGCTCTCAGCGGGAATATCCGTTGTGCTTTCTACGGGAATATCGACCGTATTTTCTACGGGTATGTCCTCCGTGTCCTCTTTAGGAGCGTCTATGGTATTTTTCGGCTCGGCAGGTTTTTCGGGCAAGACCGGCGCGGCTTTCTTAACAGGCTTTAAGGGCTTGACCTCGGCCGTCCCGGGCTTTACAAACAGCATTATTCCGGCGAGCAGCGCGGGTATCAGGCTGATAGCTATAAGCTCTATATCGGGGGTGTTGTCAAGCAATAGCCACTTTTCCCCGTCGAAAGCCATGACTAAAAACGAGCTGCCGATATAAGCCGCGCCTACGCAGCCTAACGCAAACCCCGAGGCTACAGACGCGGCGCGGGTCAGCTTTTTTTCTCCGCCGGAAAACAGCCTGCCTATGTTTATCCAAAACAGCAGCGACAACACGTATATAGTCATCACCATTAGCTTTTGCGGTATTCCGGTTATTATCGGATTGGATACATAGAACACGATATTTTTGACGATAAAGCTCACTATCAAAATTATCACCGGAACGCAGGCAGAGGGTCTTACCTCCCCGTTTACTATCGTCATCATTCCGGCGGCTATCGCGGCTATGGTACCTATAAGGCATACCCCGCCGAACAGGTAGGAGCCGTTTGACAGCTGGGACAGCGCCGGAGCCGCCGAGGCCGCGCCGTAGATTATCAGCGCTCCCCCGTAGACAGCATACGCCTTGCCCGGTATTATAGCGGCGTCGCGCAGCGGCTTACAGTCAAGGTAAGCGGTAAACGCCAGCGCTATGCCGGTCACTACCAGCAGGATATTAAAGATATTGTTTATAAGCTGTCCTTCGGGCAGGCAGAAGCCGGAGGGATATTCCACCCCGGTAAGAAGCTGAACGGTGCGCAGAATAAGCAGTATTATTGCCGCGCAAACTGCGGTCAGCAGCGAAAGTTTTTGTTTTTTAAGAGTCATTGCAGCCTTTCTTTCCAAATAACGTTATCTCTGACTTAGAGGGATATATTCTTTATTTTTAGCCAGCGTCTTATACGCGGGGCGCATGATACGCTTGCCGTTTTGCAGCTCTTCCATTCTGTGGGCGCACCAGCCCGGCATTCTCGCGCAGGCGAACATAGCGGTGTACATGTCTTTGGGTATGCCCAGCATTTTATATACAAGTCCGGAATACATATCGACGTTTGCGCACATGGTCTTTATATCTCCGCGCTTTTTCGCAAACAGCTCCGGAGTGAGCCGCTCTATCTTATCAAGCAGCTTGAATTCCGCCTCGGTCTCTCTTCCTTTCGCAAGCTCCATAGCCGCCTTTTTAAGGATAAGCGCGCGCGGGTCGGATAACGTGTATACCGCGTGACCCATGCCGTAGATAAGACCGCTGCCGTCGTTTTCTTTCTTTTCAAAGATACGGTTCAGGAAATCCGCGACCTCGCCGTCGTCCTCCCAGTTCTTGACGTTTCTT
>CANRII010000075.1 GCA_947630685.1 uncultured Ruminiclostridium sp.
TGCTTTGCATAAGCGGTATCACCGAGCCGAGGTGCGCCGCGTTCACTCCGCTGAGCACCAGCTCTCCTCCGGCGCATCCCGCGCAGCAAAGATACGTTGCGGCGGCTATCCTGTCCGGTATCACCGTATGCTCGCACCCGTGCAGGCGTTGTACGCCCTCGACGGTTATCACATCGCTGCCCGCCCCGCTTATCTTTGCGCCGCACTTAATGAGAAAATCCGCAAGGTCGGCTATCTCCGGCTCGCGCGCCGCGTTATGTATCGTAGTGATACCCTTTGCAAGCGTAGCGGCTAAGATGATATTCTCGGTCGCTCCCACCGAGGGGAATGTAAGCGAAATATCCGCGCCTTTCAGTCCATCCGGAGCGGAGCAGTCAAGATACCCGTGCTCTTCCTTTATCTCGGCGCCCATTTCCCTTAACGCCGCAAGATGAAGGTCTATCGGGCGCGGCCCTAATTCACATCCGCCGGGAAAGGAAAGCCGGCATCTTCCCATTCTGCCGAGCACCGCTCCCAAAAACACTATGGAGGAGCGCATTTCCCGCATTAAGCTGACCGGCACCTCGCAGCAGGACAGACTTCCCGCGTCGGTTATGACCGAAGAGCCGTCACGGCGGCATTTTACTCCTATATGATTAAGTATGCGGCACGCCGCGTCCACATCGGTAAGTCTGGGGCAGTTGTGAAGTACGCATTCGCCCTCTCCGGTCAGCGCAGCCGCCGACAGCAGGGGCAGGGCGCTGTTTTTTGCCCCGTGGACACGTATTTCTCCCTCCAGACGCTTACCGCCTGATATGATTATCTTCTGTGTATCCAATAACACCACCCTCTCAAAGCTTTTATTCATATTATGCTTTTGAGGGCGATTTTGCCATTAGCCTTGTCTAAAGCGTCAGTCGGACAGGCCGCACAGCTCTATTATCTCTCTTAATATCTTGTCCGACGCGTCTTTTCCCGCAAGCCGGGCGGCGTTTTCGCTCATAAGCTCCAGCAGCGACGGATTGTTGCAAAACTCGTTGATCTCGTCTATCAACTTCTGTCCGCTGAGCTCTTCATCCTTTATTATCCTGCCTGCGTTAGCCTTTTGCAATGTGAGCGCGTTGTAGTACTGGTGATTTTCCGCCGCATAGGGGTAAGGTATCAGCAGCGACGCCCTGCCCACCGCGGTAAGCTCGGTCAGCGTCATCGCTCCGGCGCGGGTGATTATAAGATCCGCCGCGCACATACAGGTATACATATTGTCTATATACTCCCGTATGCGAAAATGCGGGTCGTCGGTATTTACGCCGCTTTTTTGGAGCAGACCGTTAAAGGTGTCATGTCCGTGCTTTCCAAAGCCGTGTATATGGTTGATATTGCCTTTTTTCTGTTCCCATTGCATGAGCTGAGCGACAGCCTCGTTTATATGCACCGCGCCCTGACTTCCGCCTACGGACAATATAGTCATGCAGTCGGGCAGACCGAGCTGTTTTCTCGCCTCCTCGCGGGAAACTATCTTTATCTCGCTGCGCAGCGGATTTCCGGTAACGACGCACTTTTTGCAGTTTTTAAGGTGCTTTACCGCGTCCTCACTACCTACCATGACAAGATCCGCTTTGCCGCACAGCATTTTTACCGATACGCCGGGCAGCGAATTGCTCTCGTGTATAGCGGTCTTTATCCCCGCCTTTACCGCGCATTTTAACACCGTTCCGGTAACATATCCGCCGGTGCCTATCACAAGGTCGGGAGAAAATTCGGCGAAGATCTTTCTTACCTGCCTGCCGGCGTTCATGTAATAATACGCCGCCTTGACGTTGCGCTTTATGCTTTTAAGGTTCAGGCGGCGCTGTATTCCCGCCATTTTGACCGGAGAAAACGCGTAGCCCGCGCGCTGTACCAGCCTTGCCTCCAGTCCGTCCGGACAGCCGATGAACAGTATATCGGTATCCGAAAGCTCCTGTTTTAACTTATCCGCGATAGCAAGGGCGGGATTGATATGTCCGCCGGTGCCTCCCGCCGCGATTATAACTTTCATTTTTATTATTCCTTTCGAGTTTTGTGCGGTTTTATAAGCAAAATTGCCGACCGTATTCGGCAAAGCGCAAAACTCAAATTATAAAAATTTATTTTTCAGAATTTAATTTCCTTTGTGCTTCAGACTACGTATCTGACTGTTTCGATACGCTCAGCAATATTCCCATTTCCACCATCTGTATTATCAGCGCCGTTCGTCCGTAACTGAAGAACGGCAGCGATATTCCGGTATTCGGTATCGCGTTGCAGGCGACTCCTATATTCATAAGCGCCTGTAAGCCTATCTGTATAGTTATCCCCAGCGCTAAAAACGAGCCGAATTTATCTCTTGCCCGCGCCGAGATATACAGTCCTCGCGCGATGAACAGCACGAACAGCAGTATCACCGTTACCGCGCCGACAAAGCCCAATTCCTCGCAGATTATCGAAAATACAAAGTCGTTCTGGCTTTCCGGCAGGTAAAAGTATTTCTGTCGGGAATTTCCCAGTCCCAAGCCGAACCACCCGCCCGAACCGACGGTCAGCAGCGACTGATAGGTCTGATATGTATCTCCCCTTATATCCGAAAACGGGTCGAGAAAGCCGTTTATTCTGTCCCAAAGGTATTCATACCGGAACACGAACAGCAGCGCCAATACTCCCAGCACTCCCAGCACTAACAGGAATATCATGCTGCCCTTGTTGCAGCCGCCTACAAACATCATCACATATACTATCACGAAGATTATCAGCAGCGCGGAAACGTGCCTTTGCAGCAGGCACATCAGCAGCGCGGGTATCAATACATACCAATATCTTAAAAAGCCGTAATAGCTGTCCTGCCGCACCTCGTAATACCTTTGCAGCATATAGGCGATCATTATTATGACCGCTATTTTAAGTATCTCCGACGGCTGGAACTGCGTGCCGAATATCGTTATCCAGCGCTTCGCGTCATTTACAGATTCGCCGAAGAACAACACCATCACCATCAGCGCCAGAGAAACCAGCAGCAATATCTTAGCAAAGGTTATCCCGTTGCCGTTTTGCTTGTTTTTGCCTAACCTTATGGGAACTATCAGCGCGTGATAATCAAGTCTTGAGCAGATGAACATTCCGACCAGTCCTATCAGCGCGCCCTGTATCTGCCTTACGGTATAGGCGAAGCTGTCGCCCTCCTCCGCGTACGAATACGCATAGCTTGCCGAGGTCATCATGATAAGCCCAAATACAATAAGTATCATTATTACCGTAAACATAGGCATATCGAATTTTCCGCGTTTAGCGAACCAACTGCAATGCACCGCAGGAGCGTCCGGCTTAGCGGGGTGTACCGTCAGCTTTTGCACTATCTGACTTGCTATACCCGAAGCTATCCCCGGCTGTTTTGTCTTTTGCACCGCGGCCTTTTTAGGCTCCGGCTTAGCCGCCGTTTGCGCCGGCTTTGCCTGTACCCTTGTGCTGCCTGCGGGTATGTTCTTATATTTATTGGCGGGAGGGACAAGCACGTCGTTCAGCCTTGCGGGGCTTTTTTTAGACGCGCTGCTTTTCCGGCTGTCGGCTTTGCCCATATTGCGGTACAGCTCGGTCTGCTGTTCGCGGCTGAGCCTGCCGTATTCGGTATTTCCTGCCACGTTCTCTCCCCCTTATCAAAAATCTTTTGCATGTATCACAGCATACCGAAATATGCCGCCGCCAGCCCGAGTATGCAAAAAGCCAGCTCTATAAGCGAAAACACTCCTACTATTTTTACTTCCTTCCAGCCTCTTATCTCAAAGCTGTGATGTATCGGCGTCATTTTGAACAGGCGCTTTCCGTGAGTGAGCTTGAAATAGGTCATTTGGATAAGCACCGACAGCGCCTCCCAGATATACACCGCCGAGCAAAGCACCATGATAAATTCCGTCTTAGTGCCTATTCCGAGCGCACACACCGCGCCGCCCAAAAACATCGAACCGGTGTCGCCCATCATGACCTTTGCCGGGTGGAAGTTCCACACCAGAAAGCCAAGGCAACCAGCCGCCACAGCAGCCGATAATATACTCATCTCGCCGAAGTCGAACAGCGAGCATATTATCAGATACGCCGCGCAGAATATCACGGTTATCGAGGAGCAAAGCCCGTCTATGCCGTCGGTAAGATTGACCGCGTTTACAAGATACAGTATACCCAGTCCCATTATCGGATAGTAGAAATACCAAAAGTCCACCTGTCCTATAAACGGGAAATTCACCGAGGTGGAGGTATCGCCCGCCGTTATGCGCGAGGCAAAATACGCGGCTATCACCAGCACCTGCATTATTATCTTCTGATTCGGGGTAAGACCCTCGTTGCGCTTTTTCTTTACCTTTATAAAATCATCGACAAATCCGATAAAGCCGAAGCATAGCGCCATTATCACCGCAAACACGGCGTTGAGCAGCTTCATTCCGCCCGCGCCGTCCGTCTTTATAAGCCCTTGTGCCCACATAAGCGCTATCCCTGCGGTGAAAGCTATAACGCTTCCCGCTATGAACATCACGCCGCCCATGGTGGGAGTGCCCTCCTTGGACTTATGCCATGCCGGGCCTATATCCAGTATCGTCTGACCGAATTTAAGGCGTTTGAGCGCCGGTATCGTCACAAAGCCGAGCAAAGCCGTTATGCCGAAGCTCAGCACTGCGGCGATGATCTGGGATAAATTCATACTTATAACCATGCTTGCAAAGAAGCTTCTCCTTTCGAGTTTTGTATGGTTTTGCAAAGCAAAATGCCAAACTCATTGTCCTGTAAGTCTTGCGACTATTTCCCTTTCGGAAAAAGGTATATGCTCATCTCCGACTATCTGATAATCCTCGCTGCCTTTCCCGGCGAGCACCACCACGTCGCCTTTTTTGGCAAGGGACAGCGCGCGCGTTATCGCCTTTTCGCGGTCCGGCTCGGTTTCGTATACCGAATCGCCGCTTATCCCCGACGCTATCTGAGCTATTATATCCTCCGCGTTTTCGTGTGCGGGATTATCGGAGGTGAGTATCATATAATCGCTGTGCCGCTGCGCCGCCGCTCCCATAAGCGGGCGCTTTTTGGAATCGCGGTCGCCTGCCGAGCCGAACACCGTTATCAGCCGCCCTTTTGTGACCTCTTTCACCGCGGCAAGCATTTTGTCCAATGCGTCGTCGGTGTGCGCGTAATCGTTAAGCACGGTGAAATCTCCGCTGTACAGTACGGTGAGCCGCCCGTCCGCTCCGGTAAAGCTCTCCAGCGCTTTAGCCGAGATCCCTTCGTCTATCCCGACGGCGGCGCAAAGTCCCACCGCGCACAAGGCGTTTTGTATATTGTATCTTCCTATCTGCGGCAGCTTTACCGTAAACGCCCTTTTAGTAAGCGCGGAGCAAAGCACGAACCGCGAGCCGTCCGCGCCGCAGTCGATAAACTGCGCCGAAATATCGTTATCTTTATCAAATCCGGCGGTGATCACCTTACAGCTTAAAGAACCCGCAAGGCGCTTGCCGTAATCATCATCGGTACAGATAACGCCGGTCTTAGTTTGGGAAAACAACATGCTTTTCGCGGCGAAATAGCTTTCCATATCGCCGTGATAGTCAAGGTGATCCTGCGTAAGATTGGTAAACGCCGCCGCCTCGAAAACGATATCGCCTATCCTGTGCTGCGCCAGCGCCTGAGAGCTTGCCTCCATTATTACATATCCCGCGCCGTTGTCCGCCGTTTCTTTTAACCGCTCGAACAATACCGGAGCGGGCGGAGTGGTAGGTATCCCCTTTTCCGAACGGTAGACCTTGCCGAATACGTCTATCCCCGCCGTGCCTATGCTGCCTGTCTTTTCACCGGCAAATTCCAGTATATGCTTTACCATCGCGACGGTGGTCGTCTTGCCGTTGGTCCCGGTCACCGCCAGCATTTTAAGCCGCTTTTCCGGCTCGCCGTAAAAACGAGAGGAAAGCTGCGCTAACGCAAGCCTGCTGTCGGGAACGATTATCTGCCGCTGCGCTTTTGTATCATGCTCTGCGATAATTACCGCCGCGCCGCGTGTGATCATATCCTCCGCCGCGCTGTGTCCGTCGAACCGCGCGCCTTTTATACAGACGAAAATGTTTCCTTTTTGCATATTCAGCGTGCTGTCGGTTATCCCTGTGACGACGGTATCGGGTATTCCCTGCCGCTTTGCCTGTGGACAAATATCATATAATGTGATATCACACACCCCCGTCAGCCTGTTTCGTTGTTAAGTACAAAGCTTACCTCTACTACCGAGCCTTTATAGACCGAGCTGCCCGCCGAAAGCGACTGACTGATAGCCACCGCGGAGGAATTTCCGCCCGCGCCGGTAACGCTTAGGTTAAGTCCCGCCTCGGCCGCCTTTACGTTCGCCTGCTCTACCGTAAGTCCGGTAAAGTCCGGCACGGTGGAGAACTGGTAATTTATCTCGCTTTCCCCGTCGCTCATGTACAGCAATACCGTTCCGCCGTAAGGCATCAGCGTGCCGGGTCCGGGTATCTGTGCCGCCACCGCGGTACCCTCCGTGCTGCCTATTATCTCGGCCTGAAGACCCGCGCCTATTATCAGAGCCTCCGCTCTTATACTGTTGTAATCATATCCCGCTACCGGAGGAACGGTAACGTCCTGCTCCTGCAATTCCTCCGCCGTATACTGCGGATATATATTGAGGTACTCCAGTCCCTCCTTGAACACCGCCGATACTACCGGAGCAGCCACCGCCGAGCCGTAGATATAACCGCTGGTCGGTTCGTCTACCACTACCAGCATTACATATTCCGGGTCGGTCGCGGGAACGAACGCGCAGAACGTGGACACATATCTCATGTTGGCGATGCTGTATTCGTCCAGCTTCTCGGAGGTGCCGCTCTTGCCGCCTATGCTGTAGCCCTCCATATACGCGTTGCTGCCGCCGTTGGTGTTTACCACCGTTTCAAGTATCTGCCTCATCGTCGCCGAGGTTTCTTCGCTTATGACCTGACGTCTTACCACCGGCTCGGTGGATTTTACCACGTTGCCGTCGCTGTCTATTATTTTATCCACAAGATACGGAGTGAGCAGCTTTCCGCCGTTTACCGCGGCTGTTACCGCCGTTATCATCTGTATCGGAGTTACCTTATTCGTCTGACCGAACGCCGAGCTGGATAATTCTACTATTCCCATGTCCTCCAAGGGGACGTAAAGTGAATTTGCCTCGCCGGGAAGATCTATCCCGGTCTTTTCGGTAAAGCCGAACGCCTTGAAATACTGGGCGAATTTTTCTCTGCCGAGCGCCTGACCTATTTTTACAAATGCCGGGTTGCAGGAGCGTATCACCGCTTCGGTAAGCGTCGAAGTTCCGTGTCCGCCGGAGCTCCAGCAATGTATCTGCGTTCCCTCGACGTCTACCACGCCCGGACAGTAGAAGGTGTCCTCCAGCGATACCGCTTCTTCTTCTAACGCGGAGGCGCAGGTCACTACCTTGAATACCGAACCGGGTATATATATCTCGCTTACCGCCTTATTCAGCCATTGGTGCGTCATAAGCTCCTGATATTTAGCGTCTATCTCCTCCTGCTTTTGCTTATCGGCGGACATCTGCGCTAATATCTGCTTATCCTTTTCAAAGAATATCTCGGACGGGTCGTTCGGGTCGTAGCTCGGATAGGTCGCCATTGCGACTATCGCGCCGGTCTTTGCGTTCATGATTATTCCGGTGCTGCGGTTTTCAACAAGGTGCTGTGATACCGTCAGCTCAAGGTTCTTTTCAAGATAATGCTGTAACGTTTCGTCCAGCGTAAGTATCAGAGAATCTCCGTCCTGCGCGGGATATCTGGTTTCATACTCATACGGCATAACGTCGCCGTTCGCGTCCTTGACGGATACTATCCTGCCGTCTACGCCCTTGAGATAATCATTGTAGTACATCTCCAGGCCGTAGCCGTTTTCTTCCTCGTTTACAAAGCCTAATACGCTTGACGCAAGCTCGTTGTTCGGATAGCTGCGGGTGCTGTTTTCCACCGTGTATATAGATACGTTTTTAAGGTTGTTCTTGGTGATGAACTCGTTTATCTTCTCCACCGTGACACGGTCTACCTTATGCTTTGCTACATAATATCTCGATTCGGTATCGGCGCAGGCCTTCACCAGCGTTTCATACTTGACGCCCAGTATCTCGGACAGACCCTTGCAGATAAAGTCGCGGTTCTGCGGCTCATACTCGTTTATATCGCCGGGGGATATGATAACGTCCCATACCGTGTTGCTCTGTACAAGCACCTTGTTGTTGCGATCGTAGATAGTGCCGCGCGACGCCTTTATCGTAAAGCTGTCCTGCTGCTGCTTGCTTGCGGCGGCGCTGAACATCTCGTTGTTCACTACCGACACATCGAACAGCTTTACGGTGATATACACCGCCGAGAGAAGTATCCCGATAAGCACAACGTATAATATCCGGTTTTTCATGCTGCGTGTAGGGCTAAGATTCATTCGCCATCTTCCTTTCGGCTAACGGTTGCCGTTACCTTGTAAACTCTTCATAAAAAAGGTTTATCCTTTCCCGAAAATTGCATCCCGCCATATCCGAAAAAGGAGCCTTTGCTGCTGTACAGCAGCTTGTTTATATATATTGTCCTAAAATCCCAAATATTCCAGCACGTCGCCGAACCAGTTGAATATCGCAACAAATATGTTGTCCTCTTCCTCGGCGGCGGTCTCGGTCATCTCTCCGGTATTCATCTCCATGTATTTTTCCTGAGAGGCGGTGACCTTCTGCATTCCCATCTCTTTTACCGCGTGATCCTCCACCTTGTCGATGGAAACGGAACCGTTAAGCTCGTTTTGAAGCTGTCCGTTCAGCATCTGCGCGCTCTCGTACGCCGCGGTCTCCTCGCTCACCTTAAGGTTTATCTCGCTGAGCTGAGCCTTGCTGTACAAGAACATTATGAACACCGCCAAAAACAGCCCGGCGGTAAGTATCACCGCTATCGGTCTGCCCATCTTCGAGGCGGACGCTTCTACTATTTTAAGCTCCGGCTTCGGTTTATCCTCCTGCGGCTGATCTGCCTTTTTCTCCTTGCGCAGCGCGGTATCAAAAAGAGAAAGATCGTACGCGGTGCTTGCTTTATTGTAAGGTTCGGGCATTTACCTCAGTCCTTCCTTTTATACTCCTGTGTTTTTTACGTTACAGCTTTTTTATTATCCTTAATTTTGCGCTGTGAGCGCGGTTGTTTTGCTTAAGCTCTTCCTCGCCCGCGGTTATGGGCTTTTTGTTTACAAGCTCCCCGCGCGGCGTTTTATGACACACGCAGACAGGAAACGACGGCGGACAGGTACAGCCGGTGCAGTATTCCTTAAACCTGTTCTTCACCGCTCTGAGAATGGAAAGTTATCACGGCAAGCCTGCCGCCCGCTTTCAGCGAATCGAACGCCATATCCAATCCCTTGTCCAGCTCCGCAAGCTCGGAATTTACCTCTATCCTTATCGCCTGAAATGTCTTTTTGCAGGGATTTTTCTCCCGCCGCACCTTTAGCGGCACGTTGCGCTTTATTATCTCGGCAAGCTCCAGTGTGGTGGCTATAGGCTTTTCCTGCCTTGCCCGCACTATTCCCTCCACGATGCCTCGGGCGAATTTTTCCTCACCGTAATCGTAAAGTATCTGCATCAGCTTTTCCGCCGGGTATTCGTTTACCACGTCGTAGGCGCTCAGCCCCTCACCGCTCATCCTCATGTCCAACGGCGCGTCCTCGTGATAGGAAAACCCACGCTCCGGCGTATCCAGCTGGTAGGAAGATACCCCTAAGTCCATCAGTACCCCGTCGGTCTGCTCTATACCGAGCTTTTCAAGCTGATCGTTAAACGACGAAAATCGGTCGTTTATCACAACGCACTCGCAGCCGTACCGCGACAATCTTTCCTTTGCCGCTTTGCAAGCCGCCGGGTCACGGTCAAAGCCTATCAGCCTGCCGCTCGTCAGTCTTTCGGCGATACCGGAGGAATGTCCGGCAAAGCCCAGCGTACAATCGACGTATACCCCGTCCGGCTTGATATCAAGTCCGTCTATGACCTCGTCGAACAGCACGGGAATATGCAGACGCTTTTCCTCCATAGTATCAGATCCCCAGCTCCAGCGCCTGTTTGAGCAGCTCGTCGGTGTTGGTTATCTCGTTGAACTTTGCCCATTCCGACTTATCCCAGATCTCCGCGCCGCCCTCAAGTCCGACCACCACGACGTCCGAGCCGAGCTTTGCGTATTCTCTGAGCGCTGCCGGCACCGATATGCGTCCCTGCTTGTCCGCCGTGACGTCATACGCGCTGCCGAATAAGAACCGCTGTATGCCCTGAGTCTGCACCGACGGCAAAGAACGTATCTTCTCCACCAGCTTTTGCCATTCGTCAAGGGAATACACCTTTATGCAGCCGTTGCCTATCGTCTTGGATATGACAAAGCTGTCGCCGATCTCTTCTCTCAGCTTTACCGGTATGTTCATGCGCCCTTTAGCGTCAAGCGTGGACTTATATTCGCCCTTCACAGCTCTGTCACCCCTTTCCCTTAGCAATAGGCAGAATTGCTGCTCATTAACATTTTAGTGAAAAAATCACCTCAAAACACCTAAAAAGTGTCTTAAAATTATTATACACCCGAAAGCGATTAAATGCAAGTGAATTTTTATAAAAATAAAAAAAACATCTACAAATTTTTTGCCGAAAATTAGTGAATTATGCACAAACCCCCTCCCGGCAAATCGGGAGGGGGAGAAAAAAAGATGGCTATGATCTTACGACCATAGCCAAAGGAAAAGGGTGCAGATTATCTTAAAGGGTGATACCCCTTAAGGTCATATTAAGCTTCGACCGAAGATCAGATATCAAACAGAAGATCCTCGTAGGTCGGGAAAGGCCAGTAATC